>DASSYY010000393.1:0-5795 GCA_035703025.1 Gemmatimonadales bacterium
ATGCTTGCTCTCGTGCTCGACCAGGCCGGCGCGACGGATGACGCGGTCCGGGCCTCTGAGGATGCCGTCCTGCACTTGCGCGGCGAGCCGCTCGGGCCGGCGTTCCTGGCGCACGGGCTCCCGGTACGTCTCGGTCTACGACCTGGCGGTGATCCACGCCGGGCTGAACGAGCCGGCGGCCGCAATCGACCTGCTCCAGCGCGGCTACGAGGAACGGACCCATTGGATTGCGCGCTTGGGGGTGGATCCGCGGCTCGACCCGCTGCGGAGCCACCCCCGCTTCGTCCGCCTGCTCCGGACCATGCGGCTCGGCCGCCCTGAACCGGTCTCCGCGCACCCCGTCGGCTTGTCCAAAGCCGGTCTGCTGGTTATGCTTACGGGCTTATGTTCGAAGAGCTGTCCCAGAAACTGAACGACACGCTCCAGAAGCTCACTGGACGCGGTGTCCTGACGGAAGATGCGGTCAAGGAGGGGCTCCGGGAGATCCGCCGGATCCTGCTCGAGGCCGACGTCAGCTTCGACCTCACCCGCGAGTTCCTGGAGCGGGTGCAGGCCAAGGCGGTCGGGGTCACGGCGCTCAAGGAAGTCCGGCCGGGCCAGCAGATCGTCAAGATCGTCTACGACGAGCTGGTCGCGTTGCTGGGCGAGAAGCAGGCGCCGATCGCCCATGCGACGGTGCCGCCGACGATCATCCTGCTCGTGGGCCTGCAGGGCTCGGGCAAGACGACCACGGCGGGCAAGCTCGCCAAGCGGCTCAAGCTGGAGCAGAAGGCGCCGTACCTGGTCGCGGCCGACGTGTACCGTCCGGCGGCCATCGACCAGCTCCAGACGCTGGGCAAGCAGATCGACGTCGGGGTCCACGCCGACACCGCGTCCAAGGACGTGGTGAAGATCGTTCGGCAGGGCATCGTCGAGGCGGGCAAGGCGCGGGCGCGGACGGTCATCGTCGACACCGCCGGCCGGCTCCAGATCGACGAGGAGATGATGGCCGAGCTCAAGCAGCTCAAGGCCGCCGTCTCACCGCACGAGATCCTCCTGGTGGCCGACGGCATGACGGGCCAGGACGCCGTGCGCATCGCACAGGGCTTCCACGAGGCCCTCGGCGTCACCGGCGTGATCCTGACCAAGATGGACGGCGACGCCCGGGGCGGCGCGGCGCTCTCGATCTACGGGGTCACCAAGGCGCCGATCAAGTACATCGGCGTGGGCGAGAAGCTCGACGCGCTGGAGCCGTTCTATCCCGACCGGCTCGCGGGCCGCATCCTCCAGCAGGGCGACATCCTGTCGCTGGTGGAAAAGGCGCAGGGCGCGGTCGACGAAAAGGAAGCCGAGCGGCTGGCGAAGAAGGTCACCTCGAAGAAGGGGATGGACCTCGAGGACTTCCTCAACGCCATGCGCCAGATGCAGAAGATGGGGCCGCTCAAGGGCGTGCTCGGCATGCTCCCGGGGATCAACCCGGCCATGCTGCAGGCCGCCAAGATCGACGACAAGAAGCTCAAGCACGTCGAGGCCATCGTGCTCTCGATGACGGCCAAGGAGCGCTCCAACCCGGACGTCATCAACGGGCAGCGGCGGCTCCGGATCGCCAAGGGCAGCGGGCGCACCGTCCAGGAAGTGAACACGCTGCTGGCGCAGTTCAAGCAGATGCAGAAGGTCATGAAGAGCGTGGGAAAGACCGGGGGGAAGGGCATGAAGCTCCCCTTTGGCCGTGGCCCTTTCCCCGGTTAACCCGCACACCTAGCAATAGGACCAGGAACTGACATGGCAACCCGGATTCGCCTGCGTCGCGTCGGCCGCAAGAAGCTCCCGCTGTATCGCATCGTGGTCGCCGACCAGGAGGCGCCGCGCGACGGCCGCTTCATCGAGATCATCGGCACCTACAATCCCAAGGGCGCCACGATCGCGGACAAGGTCACGGTCGACGCCGACAAGGCGCGCCAGTGGATCTCGAAGGGCGCGACGCCGTCGGATACGGTGCAGTCGCTGCTCAAGCAGGCCGGGGTGTTCAAGGCCGCCACGGTCTGATGCCGGCCGACGCCCGCCACATGGTGGTGGGCCGGCTCAGGAAGCCGCACGGACTGAAGGGCGACCTGACGCTGTTCCCGATCACCGACGCGCCGGAAACGGTGTTCGCGCCGGGACGGGCGGTGTGGCTGGTGGGACTGGACGGGGAGACGGTGGCGGGACCGGTGACGATCGAGCGGAGCCGGTCGTATCACCGGGAGTGGCTGGTCAAGTTCGCGGGCGCCGACCGGCGCGAGGCGATCGACCCGTGGCGGGGGCTGTTCCTGGCGGTCCCGGCCGACGAGCTCGCCCCGCCCCAGGGCGACGAGGTCTACCTCCACGAGCTCGACGGCTTCGCGGTGCGCCTGCCCGACGAGACGCCGCTCGGCCTGGTGAGCGCGGTCTACGAGCTGCCGTCCGGGCTGATGATCGAGGTGCAGGGGCCCAAGCGCGAGTTCCTGCTGCCGTACAAGAAGGAGTTCGTGCGGGAGGTCGACCGGGCGGGACGCCGGTTGGTGGTGACGCCGCCGGAGGGGCTGGTTGAGTAGGGCGGTCGGACGGGCGGTCGGGCGGTCAGGCGAGCGGTCAGAGCCGATTTTCTGCCTGGTTTCCCCGGCGGGAACAAGTGGTCCGTACACTGCGTCGGCAGCTGACCGCCCGACCGCCTGAGGTCCGCCATGCTGACCATCGACGTGGTCACCCTGTTCCCCGAGGTCGTCGCCCCGTTCACGGCGGCGAGCATTCCGGGGCGGGCCGCGGCGGCCGGACTGGTGAAGTTCAATCTCGTGCAGCTGCGGGACTTCACCCACGACCGGCACCACACCGTCGACGACTACGGGTACGGCGGCGGCGCGGGGATGGTACTCAAGCCGGAGCCGTTCTTCGAGGCGGTCGAGAGCCTCGGCCCGGTGGAAACCGTGGTGCTGCTGTCGGCGCGCGGGCGGCGCTTCGGCCATGACGACGCGGTGCGGTTCTCACTGGGCAGGCGGCTGACGCTGCTCTGCGGCCACTACAAGGACGTGGACCAGCGGGTCGCCGATGGGCTCGGCGCCGAGGAGCTGTCGGTCGGGGATTTCGTCCTGTCGGGCGGGGAGCCCGCGGCGATCTGCGTGCTGGACGCGGTGGTGCGGCTCCTGCCGGGCGCTCTGGGCGACCACGAGAGCGCGAGCGGCGATTCGCACTACGAGGGACTCCTGAGTCCGCCGAGCTATACCCGGCCGCCGGAGTATCGCGGTCTGGCGGTCCCCGAGGTGCTGCGGTCGGGCGATCACGCGCGGATCGACGCGTGGCGGCAGGCGGAGGCGGAACGGCTGACGCGGGAGCGGCGGCCGGATCTGTGGGAGCGGCATGAGGGGATGGACGGGGCGGGGGCGGGACCGGAGGTACCCGGCTCGTCATCCTGAGCGCAGCGAGAGAGCCGTGCTTCGAGCACGCTCCCTCCGCTTCGCTCCGGGTGACTCGCCGGGGAGGGCAGGCAGGCGGGTCAACGATTTACCGAGATCTACCCAGGCGCCGCAGGGCGCGGAGGATGCGACGATGGAGCGGTTGGCAGAAGTGGCCCGTGAGGGCTTGCGCACGGACATTCCTGCATTCGAGCCGGGCGATACCGTCCGGGTCATGGTCCGCGTCCGCGAGGGCGACAAGGAGCGGCTCCAGGCGTTCGAGGGCCTCGTCATCTCGAAGCGCGGCGGCGGCATCAGCGAGAACTTCACCGTCCGGAAGGTCTCGGCCGGCGTCGGCGTCGAGCGCATGTTCCCGATCCACAGCCCCACGATCGCGACGCTCGAGCTGGTGCGCCGCGGCCGCGTCCGCCGCGCCAAGCTCTACTACCTCCGCGCGCTGAGCGGCAAGGCGGCGCGCATCCGGGAGAAGCGCGAGACCTGACCGGTGCCCCTCCGCCCCTCGCTCCAACGGGAACGGGCGGCCTGGGCGCACGAGACGCTCCTCGTGGGCGTCGACGAAGCCGGCCGCGGGCCACTGGCAGGACCGGTGGTCGCCGCGGCCGTCGTGTTTCCGCCCGACTGCCGCGCCGTGCGCGGGCTCCGGGACAGCAAGACCCTCCCGGCGCACGTGCGCTTCGCGCTCGCCGACCGGATCCGGACCCGGGTCCTCGCGTGCGCGGTGGGCGCCGCCTCCTCCCATGAGATCGACCGGCTCAACATCCGCGTGGCCACGGCGCTCGCCATGCACCGGGCGATCGTCCGCCTGCTCGCCCGCTCACCGCTCTCGGCGCGCCCCTACCGGATCCTGATCGACGGCCTGCCGCTGCCCGAGGTCGGCTTTCCGCACGACGCGCTGATCGAGGGCGATGCCCGGTGCCAGTCCATCGCCGCCGCGGCCATCCTCGCCAAGACCGTCCGCGACCGGCTGATGGAGCGACTGGCGCGACGGTATCCGGGGTACGGATGGCACACGAACATGGGATACGGCACGGAGGAGCATCACGAGGGGCTCCGGGCGCACGGGCCGACCCGCCACCACCGGCAGACGTTCGCGCCGATCGCGCAGCTGGTGCTGTTCTGAGGAGCCGGGTTCGCTCGCCCATGCCTGTCGCGTTCGCCCGTCCAGCCCTTCTCGCCGCGCTCCTCCTCGCGCCCGCGGCGCTCCCCGCCCAGACGAACCTGGAGCGCGTCGTCAACGGCGCCTTCACCGCCTCCCACGACTATGACCTGATCCACCAGCGGATAGAGGTCCGCAACTTCGACTGGGACTCGACTGCCTTTGACGGCCGCGTCACCACGACGCTGGTCGCGCTGCGTCCGGCACTGGACTCGGTGGTGCTGGACATGGGTCGGACGCTCGAGGTGCGGAGCATTGCGCCCTCGTGTGCCCGCGGCCGGCGGTGCGCCGGCCTGTCGTACGCCCGGCCCGGCGACTCACTGGTGGTCCGCCTGGCGCGGCCCGCGGCGTTCGGCGACACGGTGCGGTTCACCGTGGACTATCACGCGCGGATCCGGCAGGGCTATGGGCTCTACTTCTTCACCGGCGACGGCCGCCCCCACCGGCCTCAGCAGGTCTACAGCGGTGGGGGCACGGACGGCAATCCGCGCTGGATCCCCACCTGGGGCGGGCCGGCGGACAAGGCCACCTGGGACCTGATCGCCACGCTGCCGGCACGGCTCACGGTCGTGAGCAACGGGCGGCTCGTGAGCAGGCGCCCCGCGCCCGGCGGCGAGCGCACCACCTGGTGGCGGCAGGAGCGGCCGGCGTCCACGTATCTCATCTCGCTTGCGGCGGCGCCGTTCGTGAAGCTCGCGGACCGGTGGCGGAGCGTCCCGGTGGACTACTACGTGTATCCCGAGGACAGTGCCCGCGCCCGCCCGCTCTTCGGCGTCACGCCCGACATGATGGAGGTCTACAGCCGGCTCACCGGCGTGCCGTATCCCTGGCCCAAGTACGCGCAGGTCACCGTGGCGGACTTCGTCGGCGGGATGGAGAACGTGAGCGCGACCACTCTGGTCGACTGGCTGCCCGACGCCCGCGCGTATCGCGACCGGCCGTGGTACCGCGTGTCGCTCATCCCGCACGAGCTGGCGCACCAGTGGTTCGGCGACCTGGTCACCGCGGAGAACTGGGCCAACTACTGGCTCAACGAAGGGATGGCCGAGTTCATGCCGGGACAGTATTGGGGCGCCAAGCTGGGGCCGCACGCTGAGCAGGACTACTACCTGACGGAGTACCGGCAATTCCTCGGGCTCGACGCCCGCCGCCGGATGCCGCTCGCCACGTACAACTCCAACAACGTGTACCCCAAGGGCTCGCTGGTCCTCGAGATGTTGAAGACGCAGCTG
>DASSYY010000046.1:0-2528 GCA_035703025.1 Gemmatimonadales bacterium
CATGAAGGAGACCAGGACCGCATCGTCCGGATAGTCGCCCAGGACGCGCGCCAGGGCGACCGACTCGGGGGCGATATCCTCGCCGATCGCAAGCTCCTCGCCGGCCCACCCGCTCCGCCAGATCAGTCCTCCCGCCACCAGCATCGCGGCCACGCTGGCCGCGGCGGCCACCTGTCGCCACTGCACCACGACGTCCCACCACTCGCCGGGCGGGACACCCGCAGCCGATCCGGAGGGCCGCGCCGTGCGCGCCATGATCGCCGCGCGGAGCCGCTCCCAATCCACATCCTCGCCCGGCGCCGCGCCCTCGGCCGCGCGCAACTGGCGGGCAAGGGCCTCGTCATGGGGCGGATCCTGGTGCAGCGACCAGTGTCCGGGATCGTTCATCCTGCCGACTCCTGCAAGTGGGCGAGCATGCCCCGGAGGGCCTGCCGCGCCTCGTGGAGGTACCATCGCACCGTGCCGGGGGAGATCCCCAGCATCGTCGCGATCTCGGCTCCGGAGAAGCCGTCGAGCTCGAACAACTGGACGACCATCCGCTGCCGCTCGGGAAGGCGGGCGAGCGCCGCGGCGATGGTGCTGCGGAGCCCGTCCTGCTCGGCGTCGGCCGCCGGCCCGGGCGCCCCGCTCGCCGCCATGCCGTCCTCGAGCCCCTCGGTGGTCCGCCGGCTCCGGGACTTCCGGAAGTTGAGCCCGCGGGTCACGACAATGCGATAGAGCCAGGGACCGAACGGGCGCGAGGTATCGAAGGAGCGGATGTTGGTCAGCGCCGCGAGGAACGCCTCCTGCACCACGTCCTCGGCGTCCTCCCGGTGGCCGAGGACGCGATACGCCGCGGCGAACGCCCGGCGCATGTACCGGCGGACGAGCAGGTCGAATGCCGCGGTGTCCCCGGCCTGCACCTGCTCGATGGCCGCGGCCTCCTGGGCGTCCGGGGACGTGGCGGCCGCGTCGGCCACCGGGTCGTCCACGTTCGGACCCTCGCTCACGGCCAGGGGGCGGTCCTCGGTCGGCATCCGGGCGAGAGCTGAGTCTGACGTGGTACTTCCTCGGTCATCGAAGACGTCTTCCGGGTCGTCGGGGCAGTATACAGCCGGGTGCGACCCGGCGTTGGGCGCCCCGGCCCCAACGCCGCCCGGAGTTCCGGTGTACAACGGGCAACGAGAGCCCACGGTAGCCGGGGCGGCACTCCAATGCAGTGGTCGGGCGCACCTCGCGTCCGGTCGGGGTCCCGGCGCCGTTCTCCCGATCCCGTCTGGTGCGACGGCGGGATCGTCCGGCGAATCTGTCGTTGGACCCCTCCCGGGCTATCTTCCCAATCCGACCCTGTCCCTGGGATCGCATGAACCGCGTGCCGCCGATCGTGCTCCTCACCGTCCTCGCCGTGTGCCCGCTGCGGGCCCAGGACCGGGTCGTGACGCTGGCCGACGCCATCCGGCTGGCCGAGCGGACGCAGCCGAGCATGGTGCAGGCCCAGGCCGAGGTGCGCACCGCGGCCGCGCAGCGCCGGAACGCCTGGGGCAACTTTCTGCCGTCGCTCACGGCCAGCTCCTCGGCCAGCGAGTTCTTTTCCGAGGGCGCCTCCCGCGTCGACCCGGTGACCGGCCAGCTCACCTCGGGCAACAGCACCAATCGCAGCGTCAGCACCTCGCTCAGCGCGAGCGTGGATCTCTTCACCGGCTTCCGCCGCGGCGCCGAGCTCCAGGCCGCCAAGGCCGGCCAGGCGCAGGCCGATGCGTCGCTGGTGGACGCCCGCTTCCAGCAGGCCCTCGGGACGACCAACGTGTTCTTCGACGCGCTGAGCGCCGCCCAGCTGGTGAGCGTGCGCGAGGCCAGCGTCCATCGGGCGGAGGAGCAGCTCAAGGTGTCGGTGTCCAAGCTCCACGCCGGGTCGGCCACCCGGTCCGATTCGCTCCGGTCGCTGGTCACGCTCGGCAGCGCTCGGCTGGATCTCATCCAGGCGCAGACCGACCTGGCGACGGCGGAGGCCAACCTCGCCCGCCAGGTCGGCGAGGTCGGCCGGATCCGCGCGGCGGACGATTCGAGCTTCCACCAGGTGCTCGCCGCGATCGATACCGTGGGACTGCGAACGGAAGCCGAGAGCCGCTCGCCGCGGATCCAGACCGCGGTCGCGACCGAGAGCGTGGCCCGCGCCAACGTGCGCGCCTCCCGGGCCGCCTACTGGCCCAGCCTGACGCTGGGCGCCAACACGGGCTGGAACGCCAGCCGCACCAACGACTACACCTTTCTCAACCAGCGCGCGCTGAGCCTCCAGCTGAGCTGGCAGCTGTTCAACCGCTTCGACCGCGAGCTGGCCATCGCCCAGCGCGAGGCGACGTACGACGTCGCCCAGGCCACGGCCGAGGACGAGCGGCGGGCGGTGCAGGCCGAGCTCACCGCGCGGCTGGCCGAGTTGGACGCGGCCCGCTCCAAGATCGACATCACCGTCACCAGCGTCGCCGCCGCGACCGAGGATCTGCGCGTGCAACAGGAGCGCTATCGCCTGGGCGCCTCCACGATCGTGGACG
>DASSYY010000048.1:0-7806 GCA_035703025.1 Gemmatimonadales bacterium
ATGATCGGCGCGTACAATGCCGCCGATCTGGTGGTACATCCGTCGCTACAGGAGATCTTCCCCAACGCCGTCGGCGAGGCGATGTCCTGCGCCCGGCCGGTCGTCGCGGCCGATGCCGGCGGCACGGGCGAGCTGCTCGGCCGCGACGGAACCGCAGGCGTCCTCGTGCCCGCCACCGATGAGCAGGCGCTGGCCGACGCGGTCGGCGCTCTTCTGGCCGACCCGGCACGGCGTCGCGCGCTAGGCCAGGCGGCCCGCCGGCGCGTGGAAACGGAGTTTCCGGTTGCGCGGATGATCGACGGGTACGAGAACGCGCTGCGCGAGGTGGTCGGCGGCGGTGGATGACCTGCGGTGGTTCGCGCCCAACCCCTACACCGCGCTCGTCGTTCCCGAGCTCCGCCGGCGCGGCCTCGCCATTGCGACCGACGGGGACCGCCCCGCCCGGGTGGCGCTCGCGATGTCCGGGCTCGCCGCCCAGCCGGCGTGGCGGTTCGCGCGGGAGCACGGCGCGAAGCTGCTGATCTACCTCTGGGATCTGCCGCCCCAGGGCACGGCCCGCGGCCGGGCCGATCCCGTGTGGTGGCTGGCCGGCCGCTTCGTCCGCCTGCCGAGACCCTGGGGCGGCTACGGGCGGCGCCGGGGCTACTACAGCCGCCTCCGGTACATCGCCTCGCGAGCGGACGCCGTGTGGGTGCCGAGCACCTTCACCCGGGAGACCGTGGCCGAGCGGTTCGGCGTCGCCTCCGAGCGGGTGGCGTACTGCTACGACTCGGACCGGTTCGTGCCCGGGCCGGTGGCCGAGGCCTCGCCGCCGGTCCTGGTGACCGTGTCGCGACTGCGGCCGCACAAGAACCAGGCGCTCGTGCTGCACGCCGTTGCGACGCTGCCGATGCCGGTCAGGGTGCGGCTCATCGGCCGCGGGCCGGAGCAGGGCGCCCTCGAGGCGCTGGCCTTCCGCCTGGGCGTTGCGTGCAGCGTGGAAACCACGGCCGACGACGCGGCCGTGACGCGCGCCTATCGGGAGGCCTCGGTGGCCGTGTGTCCGAGCCGGTTCGAGGGCTTCGGCCTCACCCCGATCGAGGCGGTGGCGTCCGGAATCCCGGTGGTCGCGTCGGACATCGCGCCTCACCGCGAGTACGTGGGCGGCGCGGCCAGGATGTTTGCGCCGGACGACCCGGCCGCGCTGGGAGCGGCGATCACGGCGGCGCTCGCCGGCCCACCCTCCGATCCGGCGCTCGTGGCGGGGCTCACGATCCCGGCGGCTGCGGAGCGGTTCCTGGCCTACCTTCAGCCACTCCTGCGCTAGATTAGGGCATGACCACCCACCTGCTGCTCACCTACGATTTTCCGCCGATCGGCGGCGGCATCGCGCGCTGGATGGCGGAGCTGGCGCGGCGCTATCCGGCCGGGTCGCTGGTCGTGTCCACCGGCCAGCAGGGCGACGCGTCGGACGTCGACGCCGGCTTCCCCAACCGGATCGACCGCCTCGCGATCCCCTCGCGCCGGCTCCGGACGATCCAGGGCATCCTGCTCTGGTCGCGGCGGGTGGCCGTGCTGGCGCGGTCGACCGACGCCGAGTTCATCTGGTGCGGCAACATCAAGCCGGCGGCCTATCCGGCCAAGTGGACCATGGAGCGTACCGGGACGCCGTTCGGCGTCCTGCTCCACGGCGGCGACCTGCTCATCCTCCAGCACCAGGTGCACCAGTCGGCCATGAAGCGAAAGACCGCGGCGGCGCTGCTCTCCTCGGCCGCGGTGCTCGTCGCCAACAGCGACTGGACCCGCGACCGCTGTCTCACGCTCCTGAGCGAGCTCGACATCGACGCCACCCCCGACCGGGTCCGAGTCGTGCCGCTCGGCGCCGACCACGAGTTCTTCCGCCCGGGGCTCGACACCCGCGAGGTGCGCGCCCGCTACGGCCTGGGGAAGGGGCGCTGGCTGCTCTCGGTGGCCCGGCTCACCCGGCACAAGGGCATCGATACGGCGCTGCAGGCGCTCGCGCGCCTCGCGTCCCGCTACCCGGACCTCAACTACGCGGTCGTCGGTACGGGGGAGGAACACAAGGCGCTCGAGGCCGAGGCCCGGGAGCTCGGCGTGGCCGACCGCGTCCGGTTCCTCACCGACGTGCCCGACCGCGACCTGCCCGCCCTGTACAACACCGCCGAGGTCTATCTCGGCGTCTCGCGGCTCATGGAGCAGCGGGTGGAAGGATTCGGGATCTCGCTCGCGGAGGCGTCCGCCTGCGGCATGCCTGTCATCGCGGGCCGGAGCGGCGGCATTCCGGCAGCGGTGCGAGACGGCGAGACCGGCCTGCTGGTGGACGCCGAGCGCGCCGACGCGGTGGCCGAAGCGCTGAGCCATCTGCTCGACGACGCGCCACTGCGCGGGCGACTCGGCGCGGCCGGGCGGCGCGCCGTGGAAAGCCACTACAACTGGGACCGCGTGACTCGCGATCTGCTCCGCATCGGCCGCGAGCTGGGAGCCCCCGCCCGCCAAGCTACGGGCTGATGCACTCGATTCCCGACGCCGCCGCCATCGACGAGTACGACCGCCAGTACCAGGTCTGGGTCGAGCGCATGGGCCCCCGTGCGCTCGATCTGGATTGGCGACTCACCCACCTGCTCTGGCGTCACCGGGCACTGCTCCGCCGGTATTCCCCCGAAGGCAAACGCGTGCTCGACTTCGGATGCATGGACGGGATCTTCACGCTCCGGCTGCAGCAGTTGGGCGGGGAAGCGGTGGGGTACGACATCTCACCGGCGGCGATCGCCCAGGCCAAGCGCTTCCGGGGAAGCGGCGCCCGGCCGGTGTTCACCACCGTCCCTCCCGGACCCGGGCAGTTCGACCGGATCTACTGCAACGAAGTACTGGAGCACGTCGACGACGACGTGGGGCTGGTCGGAGAGCTGGTGGGATATCTGGCGTCGGGCGGATCGGTGGTCGGCACGACCCCGGTGGGGAGTTACTTCTGGGATCCGGACCACAAGCGGCTCTACGACGAGGCCCTCTTGAAGCGCGCCCTGGCGCCCTGGGGCCGGGTGCGGCTGCATCGGTACTACCGCAGCCCGCTTCGCAACTTCGTGCCCGTCCGCCAGGACGGAGCGGCCGTGTTCATCTTCGAGGTTACGCCGCCGTCCCCTCCGGGTGTACGCTGATCGCATCGGTCGGGCAGTTGAGCACGTAGGAGCCCTGCAGCGGGCTCCAGGTCTGCACCGGCGTCGTCACTTCCGCCTTCCCCCGCGCGTCCAGTCTGAAGACCTTGGGCGCCTGCACCACGCAGGTGCCGCATCCGACGCAGCGCTTGTCGTCCACCAGGACGCGCAGGCGGCGGGTGGGATGCATGCCCCGCTCGATGAGGTGGAGCTGCCCGTCGAGCTGGTCGAGGGTCTGTGCGGTGGCACGGTAGCCGGCCTCGATCAGCTCCGGCGTCTTGTCGAAGGCGAACATCGAGATGTGCTCGACCCTGGGCTGTACCAGGACCAGCGGCGGCCCGTTCCAGTCGCGCAGCTGTCCCTCGATCTGGGTCTGCATCACGATCTCGAGGCCGCGGATATAGGTGGCCGCGAACCCCTCGGTTTCGTGCGCCTCTCGCCGGATGCTGGTGGCGGCGACGTTCACCGCGATGATCGGGCCCGAGCCGAGGGACGCCGCGAGGCGCACCGGCAGGTTCTCGATCACGGCGCCGTCGACGTAGGCGCGCCCCCCGATCTCCCTCGGGGGGAAGATGCCCGGGAGGGCGCACGAGGCGGTCACGGCGTCGGCCACGCGGGTATCCAGTAGGCCGGGGAGTCCCCACATCACCTGCATGCCGGTATGGAGATCGGTCGTGTTGACGAGGAGGCGGCGCTTGAGATCGCGGAAGGTGATGTCGCCGACCAGGCTCGCGACCAGGGCGTCGAGCGGCTCGCGGCGGTAGAGTGCGGGGGCCAGCAGGCGGCGCAGCGCCACGTCGACCCGGGCCACCTGGAACACGTCCCGGCGCCGCACCCGGAGCGCCCGGGCCTCCATCCGGTCGGGCGTGGCCCCCGCCGCCCAGGCGGCACCGATCAGCGACCCGATGCTCGATCCCACGACCAGGGTCGGCGTGAGCCCGCGCTCTTCGAGCGCGCGGAACACACCGATGTGGGCGAGTCCCTTCAGGCCGCCGCCGCTGAGAACCAGGGTGAAGGATCGGTCCGGGTTCACTCGCTTGCCCGGGTTGAGGTGGCCAGCATAACCTTCGCCGGGAACAAATTTGCAAGAATCATGCGCCGCCCGCCGTGTGGCTCAACGGTGCAAGGGTGTGCGCGGTTCCCTCCCGGCAGGGTAACCCACGTCACGGGGCGGCCATGGCTTCTGGGGTGCTGCGAGAGCGGCTCCGGCGCGACCGGTTCTTTCAGCTCGGCCTGGGCCTGGTGACCCTGGTGGTGCTGGCGGCGGTCCTGGCGCCCTGGATCGCCCCGTTCGACCCGCTCAAGGGCGATCTGCGGAACGCCTACCTCCTCGACCCGGGCGGCCGGTTCCTCCTGGGAACGGACACCCAGGGCCGGGACGTGCTCAGCCGGGTGCTCTTCGGGGCGCGGCTCTCGCTGTCCGTGGGGCTCATCTCGCAGTCGGTGTCGGTCACCCTCGGCGTGCTCCTGGGCCTGATGGCCGGCTACTACGGACGCTGGGTCGACGCCCTGGTGATGCGTCTCGCCGACGTCACGCTCGCCTTTCCGACCCTGCTCCTCCTCATCGCCGTCGCCGCGGCCGTGAAGCCGTCGCTTCCCGTGGTGTTCCTGGTGATCGGCGTGGTGGGTTGGGCGGGCATGGCGCGGCTGGTCCGGAGCCAGGTGCTGGTGCTCAAGCGCGCCGAGTTCGTCACCGCCGCCCAGGCCCTGGGCGCGCTTGACCGGCGTGTCCTGCTGCGACACCTCCTGCCCAATGTGCGGACGCAGGTCATCATCGCCGCCACCCTCGGTATCGCCGGGGCGATCATGGCGGAGGCCGCGCTCTCGTTCGTGGGCCTCGGCGCGCAGCCGCCGACCCCGAGCTGGGGCGCGATGGTCGCCGACGGGCGGGACCTGCTCCGGGTGGCGCCGTGGGTGTCGTTCGCGCCCGGCATCGCGATCGGCCTCGCCGTGCTGGGCTTCAACCTGGTGGGCGACGCGCTCCGCGAGGCCTACGACCCGAAGCTCCGCAATGACCGCTGATCCGCTCCGCGCCGCGGCGCCGGTCGCGACGGACGAGTCCGCGATCGACACGGCCGCGCTCCGCCGCGCCGAGTTCCCCTGGGCCGATGAGACGGTCTACCTCAACCACGCCAGCATCGGGCCGCTGCCCGAGCGCACCCGGCTCGCGCTCGACGCCTTCAATCGGCGCCGCGCCATGCCGTTTCACCTGCCGGACCGCGATCTGTTCGGCACGCTCGCGGAGTCGCGGCGGCTGCTTGCGGGGCTGATCGGCGCCACGCCCGAAGAGATCGCGCTCACCGTCAACACCAGCTTCGGGCTCGGCGTCGTTGCCCGGGCGCTCCCCCTCCGCGCCGGCGACGTCGTGCTGGTGAGCGACCGGGAATTCCCGGCCAACGTCTACCCCTGGCTCCGCCTGCGTGAGACCGGCATCGAGGTCGAGCTGGTGCCGACCATGACGTCCGGGTGGCCGGACGAGGCCCGGCTGCTCGAGCGGCTCGACGACCCGCGGGTGCGCGCGCTGGCCGTGTCGCTGGTGCAGTTCAGCAACGGCTACCGGGTCGATCTCGCCGCGCTCTCCGCCGCGACCCGACGGACCGGCGCGTACCTGATCGTGGACGCAATTCAGGGCGTGGGCCAGATCCCGGTCGACGTCCGCCAGACCCCCGTCGACGTCCTGTCCTGCGGCGGGCAGAAGTGGCTGCTCTCGCCCTGGGGCTCGGGGTTCGTGTACGTCCGGCGCGCGCTGATCCGCGACCTGAGCCCGCCGGTGACCGGCTGGATGGCGTTCGAGGGAACCGACGACTTCACCCGCCTCACCAGCTACAGCGATACGCTTCGCGCCGATGCCCGCCGGTTCGAGCTCATCACCCTCCCGTACCAGGATTTCGCGGGGCTCAACGCGTCGCTGGGATTGCTGCTCGAGCTGGGAGTGGAGCGGATCCAGGCGCACCTCCAGCGGCTCCACGAGCCGGTGCTGGCCTGGGCGTCGCGCACGGGTATCCCGGTGGCGTCGCCCATCGGGGACCACGGCTCGGGGATCCTCTGTCTAGCGCCAACCGACGTGGGCGGTGCCTATCGCCGGCTCAAGGCGGCGCGCATTATCTGCAGCCTTCGCGAAGGGGCGATCCGGCTGAGCCCGCACGCTTACAATACGGTCGAAGAGATGGAGCGGGTGATGGCGGTGCTGGCGTCGAGCGCTGCGGTCTGAGCGCAACGGCGATGACACCACGCACCACGAACTGACCCCAACCGAGTACCACCCATGTCGAATTCGTTCGCCGAGATGCTCGCCGCCGGCTACGGCTTCACCGATCCCGCCGTCACGCTCGGCGCCGCGCTTGAGCGCGCCGGGACCGTCCACCCGGAGCCCAAGGTCAGGATCCCGCTGGCCATGATGAACCGCCATGGCCTCATCGCCGGCGCGACGGGCACCGGCAAGACCAAGACCCTCCAGCTCCTCACCGAGCAGCTCTCGGCGCAGGGCGTGCCCGTGTTCGCGGCCGACATCAAGGGCGATCTCAGCGGGCTCGCCATGCCGGGCGAACCGAGCGACCGCGTCACCGGCCGGGCCAAGGATGTGGGCTGGGACTGGAAGGCCGCCGGCGTGCCGGTCGAGTTCGTGAGCCTGACGGGCAAGCTGGGCGTCCAGCTCCGCGCCACGGTGAGCTCCTTCGGACCGCTGCTGCTCGGCAAGACGCTCTCGCTCAACGAGACCCAGACCAGCGTCCTCACGATGGTCTTCAAGTACTGCGACGACAGCCAGCTCCCGCTCCTCGACCTGTCCGACCTCCGCGCCGTGCTCCAGTACCTGTCGTCCGACGAGGGCAAGCCGGCCCTCGCGCAGTATGGCGGGATGTCGGGGGCGACGGTGGGCGTGCTCCTGCGGAAGATGGTCGAGCTGGAGTCCCAGGGCGCCGACCGGTTCTTCGGCGAGCCGGAGTTCGACGTCAAGGACCTCATGCAGCTGACTTCGGACGGCCGAGGCGTCGTCACCTGTCTCGAGCTGAGCGACGTACAGGACAAGCCGCTGCTCTGGTCGACCTTCATGATGTGGCTGCTGGCGGAGCTCTACCACAACCTGCCCGAGGCGGGCGACCTCCCGAAGCCGAAGCTCGCGTTCTTCTTCGATGAGGCCCACCTGCTGTTCGACGACGCCTCGAAGGCGTTCCTCGACCAGGTGCAGCAGGTGGTGCGGCTCATCCGGTCGAAGGGCGTCGGCGTCTATTTCGTGACCCAGACGCCCAAGGACGTCCCGACCGACGTCCTGGCCCAGCTCGGCAATCGGGTCCAGCACGCGCTCCGCGCCCACACCCCGGACGACGACACCGCGCTCCGGGCCACGGTCCGGACCTTTCCCAAGACCACCTTCTACGACCTCGAGGAGACCCTGACCACGCTCGGCATCGGCGAGGCAGTGGTGACCGTGCTCGATGCGCGCGGCTCGCCCACGCCGGTGGTGGCCACTCGCCTCATCCCTCCGTGCTCGCGGATGGCCCCGCTCACGCCCGAGGAGCTGCAGGCCGACATCCGGCAGTCGGGGCTGATCGCCGAGTACGGGCAGGGGGTGGACCGCGAGAGCGCGCGGGAAATGCTCGCCTCCCGCATGGCTCGCACTCAGCCCACGGCCCCGGCGGCCCCGGCATCCGATCCC
>DASSYY010000058.1:0-2447 GCA_035703025.1 Gemmatimonadales bacterium
CGGGTATGCCGGCTTCCTGGCCTTCGAGCCGGCAGGCGAGGTCGGCCATCTCGCGGGTCGAGAGCCGGCGTTCCTCCGCCTGGGCGAGGGCGGCCACGATCGCGACGTCCATCGCGCCCGAGCTGCCCAGTCCGCTCCCGTGCGGCGCGTCGGAGTGGGTGCTCAGCGCGCACGGCCCGGCCTGGAACAGCCGCAGGCCGGCGCGCTGAAGCGGAAGCTGGCCGTCGCCGGTCAGCGCCGGCAGGTCGGGGTACTCGAGCGCCTGCTGCAGCTCCTTCGACTCGAGCAGATATCCCCGCTCGCGCGGCCTGACCTCGGCATACGCGTAGAGCTGCAGAGCGGCGGCCACCACCACGCCGCCCTCGCGGGCCGAGTAGGGCGGCACATCGGTCCACCCGCCCGCGAGGTCCAGGCGCACCGGCGCCGCCGCTATGAACGCCGTCATGGCGCCACCGACCACCGCTGCACGCTGGGGAGCTCCCCGCGCAGATCCATCTCCACCCCTTTCACCCTTCGATTGGCGCCTTGCAGTCCCGCCGCATGATAGAGGAACGCCACCGGCGCGGAGTCGGCGAAGAAGCTCTGTGCCGCCGACGGATCATTCGGCGCCTGGAGACCAGCGGTCTCCGCGAGCGATTGCAGATATCCGAGTCCGAGATCACCGGAGATGCCGAGCACGGCGGCGTCGAAATCTCGTTCCGGCCCGTAGACGCGGGACAGGAACGTGGAGAGCTCGAGCTGTCGGATCGCCACGTCGAACCCCGCCGCGGCGAGCCGCGCCTGCACCATCTGCTCCAGCGCTGCCTCGCCGCTTCCCACCGTCAGCAGCTCGTACCGCACCGCCTGGCCCCCGACCGCGGGCGCCGTCGAGGCCGGCGGCTCGGACACAGGAAGATACCCGGGCACTCCAGGGGGCACCGGGCCGCTGGCCGGGGTGCCGAACCCGTAGAGATAGCCGTCCACGATCTCCCTGCGGTCTATCGCGGCACTCACCTCCCGGCGCACCGCGAGCTCGTCGAACGGTGCGCGCCGGGTGTTGAGCACGATGCCGTAAGTAAGGAAGAGGGGAAAGGTCCGGACTTCGAGCGCGGGATCGCCCCGCACGAAGGAGGCGTGCGCGGGCTGGATGCCGGCGAAGTCGAGCTCGCCCGAGGTCAGCGCCGCGAGCTTGGTCGTCGGCTCGTCCACCACCACGATGATGAGTCGCTCGAGCCGCGGTGGACCTCCCAGGGCCGCGGGGAAAGCGCTATCGGCGGCGAAGACCCAGCGCCGGTTCGGCTCGTGGGCCACGAACCGGAAGGGACCGTTGCCGATCGGCCGCGCATTCCACGCCGTCTGCCGCAGCCGCCCCTGTGGGACGGTATCGAGCAGGTGCGCCGGCAGGATGGCGAGGTCGGTGAGCACGTCGGGGAAGCGATGCTGCGGCGAAGTAAAGCGCAGCACCACGGTAGAGTCGCTCGGCGCCAGGACGGCCGCGACCGGTGCGAGGTCGGTGAGGCGGGGATACCCGGTCGCCGGATCGCGCGCGGCGTCGAGCGTCCAGGCGACGTCACGCGCCGTGGTCGGCGCGCCGTCGTGCCAGTGGACGCCGGAGTGGAGCACGAACGTGAGGGTGCGGCGATCCTCGCTCCAGCGCCATTCGCGGGCAAGGTATGGCACGGGAGCGAGCGCGCTGTCGTACCGGGCCAGGGTGGTGAGGAGCACGTACCGCTGCACCTGCCGGGCGAGCGGATGCTGCGTGAGGAGTGGATTGATGCTCTGGAGGTCGGCGCCGGAGGCGTAGAGCACCGTGGCCCCGCGTCGGCCGGCCTCCGGCTGGCAGGCCGGAAGCGACGCCGCAACGAGTAGCGCCGGAAGGAGGCGGCGAGACACGCCGGAAGGTATCTCACTAGCGTGCCCGATGGGGAGGCAGGAAATTCCCGCGATGCTTCTCCTGTTGCTCCGGCGGACTCTCAGCGGCGCGGCGGTCGTCTTCGGCGTGCTGACACTCATGTTCTTCCTGCTGCGTCTCGCGCCGGGCGATCCCGCGCGACTGCTCGTCGGACCCGCGGCCACCGAGGTGCAGGTCGCCGCGCAGCGGCGCGCGCTCGGTCTCGACCGGCCTCTCCCCGCGCAGTATGCCTCCTGGCTCGGCCACTTCGTGCAGGGCGACTGGGGCACCAGCATCGCGACGGGTAGGCCCGTTGCGCGCACGCTGGCGGAGGCGTGGCCGGCGACGGTGCGGCTGGTGGGGATCTCGCTCGTGCTGAGCTATCTGCTCGGCATCGCCGTGGGCGTCCTCCAGGCGGCGCGGGGCGGACGGCTGGACACGACCCTGTCGGTGGTGACGGTGACGTTGTTCGCCCTGCCCGGCTACTGGCTCGCGCTGATGCTGGTGATGGTCTTCACCTATCAGCTCCGGTTGCTGCCCGCCTTCGGCGCGGCAGGCTTCGACTCCGACTTCCTGA
>DASSYY010000351.1:0-3821 GCA_035703025.1 Gemmatimonadales bacterium
CACGACGGGCCGAGCGCGCTCGCGGCCTGCTTCGAGTTCCGTCCCGAGCTCTGCATCCTCGACGTCTCGATGCCGGCGGGCGATCTCGGGATCGACGATCGCTCGACCGGCTTCGAGGTCTGCCGCCGGATCAAGGCCGACCCGTCGACGCGCGACGTTCCCGTTCTTCACATCTCGGCAAGCTTCACGACGCCGGACGCCAAGGCCGAAGGGCTCGACAGCGGCGCCGACGGGTACCTCACCCACCCGGTCGACCCCAATGAGCTGCTCGCCACCGTCCGCGCGCTGCTGCGAACGCGGCAGGCCGAAGCCCGGGTGCGCGCCGCCGCCCGGGAATGGACCGCGACATTCGACCTGATCCACGATGCCGTGTGTCTGACCGGAACGGCCGGAGAGGTAGTCCGCTGCAACGCGGCCTTCGCGCAGCTCCTGGATCGCCCGTACCGCGAGCTGATCGGCGTGCCGCTGCAACAGCTCTTGCCGCAGCTCGAGGCCGCCGGGAACGGCGGGCTCGCGGACGGTGGCCGCACGATCCAGATCGGGGACCGGCACTTCCGCGTCAGCGCGGCCTCCGGCGCGGGGGAGGAGGGCGGGCCGGCCGCGCGGGCCTGGGTGATCGGCGACGTGACCGAGCGCTCCCGCCAGCAGGAGGCCCTGCGGCAAAGCGAGGAGCAGCTGCAGGCCCGCCTCGCGGAGATCGAGGCGGTGTACCGCGCGGCTCCCGTCGGGCTCTGCGTCCTCGATGCCGACCTCCGCTACGTCCGCATCAACGAGCTGCTCGCCGAGATGAACGGCCTGTCGGTGGAGGCGCACCTGGGGCGCACGGTGCGGGAGGTCGTCCCCAAGCTGGCCGACTTCGTCGAGCCCAGGATGCGCGACGTCATCCGCACCGGGCAGCCGGTCTTCGACCTCGAGATCCGCGGCGAGACCCCGGCCCGGCCCGGTGTCGAGCGCATCTGGGTCGAGACCTGGTACCCGCTCACGGGGGTCGACGGCCGCGTCATCGGCATCAACATCGCCGCGGAGGAGGTCACCGAGCAGCGCCGCCTCCAGGCGCAGCTCGTCGAAGCCCACCGACTCGAGGCCGTCGGGCGCCTGGCCGGCGGCGTGGCCCACGAGGCCAACAACCAGATGACCGTGGTGCTGGGCTGCGCCAACTTCATCCTCCGGCACTACGAGACGTCCTCGCCCGTCCGGGCCGACATCGAGCAGATCCGCCAGGCTGCCGAGCGCACGGCCCGGATCACCTCGCAGCTCCTCGCCTTCGGACGGCGGCAGCACCTGCGGCCGGAGATCGTGGATCCCGAGATGGCCGTCAAGGGTCTGCAGCCGATCCTCGTCCGCACGCTGGGCGACCGGTCGAGTCTCGTCGTGGAGGGGTCATCACAGGGCCGGCAGGTACAGGCGGACGTCGGGCAGCTCGAGCAGGTGCTGCTCAACCTCACGCTCAACGCGCGGGACGCGATGCCCGCCGGCGGCACGCTCACGATCCGGCTGGCGCCGGTCACGGTGTCCGCCCCGATCTCGGCCGCCGTGGCGGGGGAGGTCGTTCCGCCCGGGGAGTATCTCGGCCTGTTCGTGTCCGACACCGGCGAGGGCATGGACCGGGTGACGCTCCAGCGGGCGTTCGAGCCCTTCTTCACCACCAAGGGCACGGGCAAGGGCAGCGGCCTCGGCCTGTCCATGGTCTACGGTGTCGTCCGCCAGAGCGGCGGCTACGTCCGGGCGCTCAGCGCGCCCGGCACCGGAACGAGCATCGAGATCTACCTGCCGTCCGTCACGCCAGCCGATGCGGCGCGGTTGGAGGGCGCCGCGCCCTCGCTGCCCACCCACACGGGGCGCGTGCTGCTGGTCGAGGATGATCCCAACGTGCGCTCGGTCGTGATGCGCGAGCTCATGAGCCGGGGCTACGACGTGATCGAAGCGGCGGACGGCGAGACCGCGCTCGAGCGGATTCAGCGGGATGCGTCTCCGTTCGACGTGGTCATCACCGACCTCGCCATGCCGCGGATGGACGGCATGGAGCTCGCCAGGCAGGTCGGCGAGCGCCAGCCCGGGCTGCCGGTGTTGTTCATCTCCGGGCACCCGGACGATGAGTCGATGCGTCACATCGTCGCGTCCGGCCGGCCGTTCCTGCAGAAGCCGTTCACCGGCGAGGAGTTGATCACCCGGGTCGACGAGCTGCTAGGCGGAGTCCCGTGAAGAGTCGCGGCGCTGGCGGCGGGACTGCTCGTGGGGCCCGTCGAATTCATGGGAGTCGGGTGGGCGCACGAGCAGGTCGAACGCCAGGAACAACGTCTTCGAGAACGGGAAGAAGGCGAACGGGAAGACCACCATCAGGATGATGGTGGTGACCTGGAAGAGATCCCACGGAGGGTTCGGCCAGGTCTCGAACAGGAAGCCCGCGACCCAGACGCTGAACACGGTCTCCATCGCCATGAGATTGAAGAAGTAGGCCCCGAGCCAGTAGCCCCGCTCGCCGCGCTCGAGTCCCAGCCCGCACACCGGGCACACGGGGAGCAGGCGCGACCAACTGGTGAAGATCGGTCCGCCGCCGCAGTGCGGGCAGCGCAGGCGCAGGGCGCGCACGAAGTGGGATAGCACCGGTTCTACGGTAGTTACCCGGACCCGATCCGGCGAGATCCCGGGACGGTGGTGTCTCCCGCCCAGCGGACCGAGATGCGGCAGATGAACGAAGCGCAGCTCAAGCCGATGGAGGCCAGCGTGCCGGCGGACGTGGTGGCGGCCCTCCGCCCGAGGGCGGCCGAGCTCCCGAAGCAGGACCTGGGCCTGGTGGCGGAACGGCTCAAGGGCGCCGGCGCTTAGCGCCGACGCCCCTGGCATCCCCGACCCGAGCGGGCCCGCGGACTACCGCTTCACCAGCTCGACCCGGCGGTTGCTCTGCCGCCCTTCCGGCGTGTCGTTCGGCGCCGCGGGCTTGGTCTGGCCGAGACCCTTGGTCTCCAGCCGCGCGCCGTCCACCTGATAGGTGTCGACCAGCGCCTGCCGCACCGCCGCCGCCCGCTTCTCGCTCAGGGCCTGATTGGACGCCGCGCCGCCGACGTTGTCGGTGTGGCCCTCGATCGTCAGCTTGAGATCGGGGTGCTCCTTCAGCATCCCCGCGATCTCCTTGAGCGTCGGCGACGACTCGGGACGGATCCGGTCGCTCCCGGTGTCGAAGTAGATCCCCTGCGTGGCCACCCGGCCCGACGCGGCCAGCGCGTCGTACAGCTTCTTGCCGCCGGCCGCGATGCGGAAGTTGCCGAACAGAGCCGGCTGCTTCGGGTCACCGTCGGTGTAGAACAGGATCTGCTTGGACCGCCCGAGGTCCGCGTTGGGCACGTTGATGACGCGGGTATCGTCCAGGTACGCCTTCAGGTACTTGCCGTCGGCCAGCACGCGCGCGCGGCGAAGCGCGCCCCGCTCCCCGTCGGGCAACCGGCCGCTGGCGGTGATCTGGGTGTCCTGGTTGTACGCCGCCGCCGTGCCGTCGCCCCCGAACTGCACCCGCTTGTTCTCGTCCCCGAACGAGATCCAGACCTCGCCGCCGGTCGGAATCGAATAGTCGAACTCCATGGTGAAGCGCTCGGGCAGGATCTCGGGCAGGTTGACGTAGAACCTGGAATCCTGCGTGGCGCGCAGGTAGCGCGTCCCCTGCCACTCCACGATCTCGAGCGCGCCGGCCTTGAACTCCATGCGCTTCGGGAAGTCGCCCACCTCGTCGCCGGTGAAGTCGTCGACGTAGAGCGCGCGGTCGCCGGGCTTGAAGTCGTAGTTGGCCCAGGCGCCCTCGCCGGGCTTGAGGGCGTTCGTCTTGCCGC
>DASSYY010000390.1:0-18478 GCA_035703025.1 Gemmatimonadales bacterium
ACCACCGCGGACCAGCGGGTCACCCGGGCCACGCTCGCCACCATCGCGGAGGCGGCGGACCGCGACGGGCTTCAGAGTCCGGTGGTCATCGTGATCGGAGCGGTGGCGGGGCTGGCGGACGCGGAGCTCGAGATCGTCGCGAGGGCCGCACCGGCCGCGCCGCTGGCGGTGGCCGGCGGCGGCTGACTTCCCGGCTAGGCCGTGAGCGTCGCGAACTCGGGGTCGAGCTGCGCCAGCACCTCGCGCGACTGCCGGGGCATGATCGCGACCGAGTGCGGTCCCAGCCCGTCCTCGACGGCCCGGCACCAGTGGCGCAGGGTCGTGACGATCTTCCCCGTGACCTGTGCGAACTGCTCGGCGTGATGGCAGAGGCCGATGAGATGGTCGAGCTGCTGGCGGAGCGCGTCGAGCAGCTCCCCCAGCGCCCACAGGATCTCGCGCTGCGCCTCGGTCAGGTCGGCGTTCATCCCATCGACCAGCCGGCGCTCCTGGTCGAGCCGAGCCGGAAACGCCGTCTGCAGGTACCGGAGCGCGTTCCACCGGGCCCAGGTGCCGGCATCCGGCTGCGACGCCGGCTCCACGGCCGCGACCACGTCCCGGATCCACCGCCGGTGCTCACGCTGAAGCGCCGGGAGCAATCGCTGGTGAGTCATGACTCGATCTTCCTCCCGTCCGATGCGCCCGATCACAGGGGCACGGTAAGAATGGTGCAGGGCGCCGTGTGAGCCAGACGCCGCGCGGTGCTCCCCGCGTCGATGATGCCGGGGGGACCGCCGCGGTGACAGCCGATCACCAGGACGTCCGGGCGGTGCTCGGTGACGGCGGCGACGATCTCCGCCACCGGCTCGCCGCGCCGCACCTCGAGATCCAGCCCCGCCGTGGCCCGCACCCGGGAGCCGAGCCGCACGCTGCGGCCGTCCGGGATCTCGGCGGCGAGGTGCGCCGGCTCGTGCGAGTGCCGCGGCTCGACGGTCAGCACGCCCAGGTTGGCGTCGAGCTGGTGGGCGAAGCTCTGCGCCACGGCCAGCACCGCCATCGAGCGGTCGGAGGGCTCGACGGCGGCGAGGATCTCGCGCGGCAGCAGTCCCGCGCCGTGCACGAACAGGCACGGCAGCATGCTCCGTCGCGCCACCGCGTCGGCCGTGTCGCCCACGACGAGCCGCGCCATCAACGACCGCTGCTTGCGGCCCAGGACCAGCAGATCGGCCCGCTCGCGCTCGGCGAAATGGCCGATCTCGACGCCCGGCAGTCCGTGAGTGATCGCGAACGAGACCCGCCCGCCCACGCCCGACGAAGTGAGATCGGCCTCGATCCAGCGCTGGAGCCGCTCGACCGTCGATTCGGCGTCGGCGTCCACGGCCGGCTCGACGGACGGAGCGGAGGTGACCGCCGCTGCCCGGGTGGCGACGGTACGCATGATGGTGACCCGGGCCCCGGTCTGCGCCGACAGGGCGAGCGCGGCGCGGACGCCCTGCCGTCCCGCCTCGGATTCGTCGGTCGCCGCCACGATGTGTCTCAGGTCCATCGCATGCCTCTCAGAAGTCCTTGCGCCCGAACAGGCGGTGTGCCAGCAGGAGCGGCCCCGCGCACCACAGGGCCAGCGCGGTCGTCGTGACCGCCGCCCCCAGCGCGCTGCCGAAGAAACGCTCGAACACGGCCCCCGTGTATCCCATCAGCGCCGCCGTATCGAGCTGCAGCAGCAGCAGGACGCGCCCGAGGTCCACGGGGTTGAGGAACGTCAGGCCGAGCAGCGGCAGCTCGAGCGGATAGTCCGAGAAGCCGGTGGCGACCAGCACCAGCACTGCATCGTACAGGGCCGTGGCGGCGAGCCAGAGCAGGATCGCCAGGCCCAGCCCCTTGGCGCGGTCGTCGCACCAGAGCGAGACCAGCAGGGCCAGCGCGGTGAAGACCAGCGTCAGCAGCACGCCGGCGCCGAGCAGCATCGCCAGCGGGCCAGCCACGGGGCCCCCGCCCCCCCACAGGAACGGCAGGCCCACGCCCAGCAGGAACCCTCCCGCCAGCGGCACGGCGAGACCCGCGTAGAGTCCGGTGAAGAGCGCGCTCCGGCCGACCGGCTGGGCGAGCAGGAGCTCGATGAAATCGCGCGACCCGTAGAGGTACATCGTCCCGAACACGATGCTGGCGAGCGGGACGACGGCCAGCACCACGTTCATCAGGCTCAGCACCGCCCTCGGCCCACCGCCGCCGAAGCGGAGCAGTGCCTCGGTCAGGAGCAGGAGCAGCAGGACGTAGCCCGCGATCCACCGGCTCCGGCGCAGGTCCTGGAGCTCGTAGCGGAACACCTTGGCCGCGGTCACGAGGCCCTCCGCTGCATCAGGCGGGCGATGGCCCGCTCCAACCCGGTCTCGCTGGTGGCCTCCTTGAGCCGCCGCAGCGAGCCCTCGAATTCCACGGCGCCGTCGAGCAGGAACACCACGTCGTCCACCAGCTCCTCGAGCTCGCTCAGCACGTGGGAGACCAGGAGCACGGAGGCGCCGGTCTGCCGGACGGCACGGATCTTGGCCTTGAGCACGCCGCTCGCGACCGGGTCCAGCCCGGCGGTGGGCTCGTCGAGGATCAGGAGCGAGGGGCGGAACATGAACGCCGTCGCCGCGTTGAGCTTCTGCTTCGTGCCGCCGGAGAGGGTCCGTACCGGCTTGTCGAGCTCGGTTGCGAGATCGAACGCGCCGAAGAGCTCGTCATCCTCCGGCACCGCATCTCCGCGCAGGTCGCGCAGCAGCCGGACCACTTCCCGGCCGGTGAGATTTTCGGGAAAGCGCGGGTGCTGCGGCATGTAGCCGATCTGGGCCCGGTACGCCGGATCGGCGCCGATCGCCTGACCGTGCACGGCGAGTGAGCCGCCGTCCGGCCGGGTGAGGCCCAGCAGGAGCTTGATCAGCGTGGACTTCCCCGCAGCGTTGGGGCCCAGGATCGCAGTCACCCGGCCGGCCCGTACCGCGAGGTCCACGCCCCGCAGCACCTGATGGCGGCCGAAGCGCTTGGTCACCCCCGAAGCGGAGACCACGGTGTGCGGCAGCGGCAGCAGTCCGGTCCGTGCGGTCTCGTTCACGACGCCCTCCAGTGCATCATCGGACGCGCATCCACCAGCGTCTCGGGCGTCAGCACGGGCGCGACGCGCTCGGCGGCCTCGAGCAGGCCAACGAAGAAGCTGCGGAGCAGGATCATGAGCGGCTCGTTCTGCTCGACCAGCACCGAGAACAGGCGCACCGGACGGAACGGCGTGTCGCCGAAGCCGTCGTGGTCCAGGTCGTATCCGGCGTACCCGTCCCAGTAGTTCTCGGCGAACGCGCTCGGGCTGCTGGCCTGGCTGTTGGTGGCCACGTCGAACGTGTTCCCCTCGAACCGGTTGTGGCGGAAGCTGTTGTCGGTGGCGTCGGCCATGAGGCGGATGGCCCAGCCGTTCCGGAGGAACTGGTTGCCGCGGATCTCGGCCCGATCCACCCCTTCGGCAAAGAGCCCGACAGTGTTGCGCGCCATGATGTTGTTCTCGATCCGGCTGTCCTTGATCTCCTTGAGCAGGAGCCCATAGGCGGCCGACCCCCAGTTGTCCTCGAACCGGTTGTCGACCATCGTGACCTGCCGGCTGTACATCACGGCCACGCCCGCGCCGTTCGCCGTGAAGGCGTTGCGGCGATACTCGCAGCTGTCCGAGTACATGAAGTGGAGACCGTAGCGCAGGTTGCCACGGCTCTCGTTGTCCCGCAGCGTGGCCCGCCGCGAGAACTCGAGGTAGATGCCGTCGCGGTGCCCGAAGATCCGGTTGCCGGTGATCGTGAACCCGTTCGAGTAGAAAAGGTGGATCCCGTTGCCCGCGGCCATCTGCCGGGCGGCCTGCCCCTCGATCAGGTTGTCCGCCACGGTGCAGTCGGCCGCGCGCGCAGCGTAGATCCCGAAAAAGGTGTCGACCAGGTGGTTGCCGGCGATGACGCAGCCCCGCACGCCGTCGAGCCGGATGCCCGCGCGGTCCTCGGTGTAGCTCACGCCCACGTGGCGGATGGTGAGTCCGCGCACCGTGACGCCGTCGGCCCGCAGCGTCAGCACCTCGTGCGCGCCGCCCCCGTCCAGCACCGCTTCGCCCTGCCCCAGGATGGTCACCGGTACGGTCACGTCGAGCCGCGGCTCGCGGTACACCCCGGCGGTCACCACGATGGTGTCGCCGGGGCGGGCCAGCCGGAGCGCCCGCGCGACGGTCGGGACGGCGCCACCCGGCGCCACCACGATGCGCTTGGCGGCCGGCGGCGGCGCCAGCATCAGCAGGAGGGCCAGCACCGCGCTACCCATCGTGCCCCCGCGACGGCAGCGTGTTCCAGTCGAGCAGCCGGCCGCCCAACCGGCGGCGGAGGCTGTCCGCCGACGCGCCCGAGCGGAGCGCCACCAGGTGGCTCCCCATCGGGGTGGGCAGGGTATCGACCGCGAGGTAGACGGCCAGACGGGCGTCGAGCATCGAGTCGGGCTGGAGGTAGTCGTACACCCAGAGCGAGTGCACCTGGCCGGCCGGCACCGTGCCCGCCCGGACGAACTCGGCGAGGCATCCGACATCGTCAAAGGTGTAGACCAGCCCGGTCCGGGTGACCAGCTCCGCGGCGAACCGCGGATCGGCAATGGTCATGTGGCAGTGACGGCAGCTCTCCTCGCCCCACGCGATCGCCCGCGGCGACGGCCGGGCGCAGGCCGCCGCGACGGCGACCAGCGCCAGGCATGCGGCCAGTGGCGCCGCGACCGTGCGAGCAGTGGGGCCGGACATCACGCCGACGCCCGTACCGGCGGCACGGCCGCGAACGACTCGTGGCCGGCCGGCTGCCGCGCCCGCCGCCACTCGAGCACGGCCACCACCAGGACGCACCCCAGCGCGGCGATCAGGATCCAGCCGCCGATGTCCGGCCAGGACGTCGCGTGGAAGTTGAGCAGCTGCTTGCTGCCGATGACCGGCGGCTGGTAGCTCATCCCCGGCACCTTGATCGCGGCGTGCGGGTCGAGCTGGTGTCCGTACTCGTAGCCCCACTTCCAGAAGTCGCCCAGCCCCGCCACCGCGCCGGCCGTGAACAGCACGGCCCACCCGTACAGCACGCCCCGCCGGCCGACCAGCGCGACCAGCAGCCCGGCCACGACCGCGCACGCCAGGAGCTGGGGCATGTACCGCAGCTCGGGAATCGTGTCGGGGTCGATCGCCCGCATCCCGATGTAGTGATTCAGCCCGTTGATGCTGTTCAGGTCCCCGGGCTTGAGGCCCGTGATCTGGTTGACCCAGATCTGGAGCCCAAGCCCTTCGGGGTACTGCGGCGCGATGAGCTGAATGCGCCACAGCGGGGTCACGTAGACCGCCAGCAGCAGGAGCGAGGCCAGGGCTACGGCAATGCGCGAGGAGCGTCTCATGCGATATCTCTCGAAAGTTCGGAAGGCGCGGCGGACGAGATCCGAGTGACCTCGTCCGCCCCACGCATCACTTGTCGTCGTGCTCGTCGTGCTCGTCGCGCTTCCCGTGGTCGTCCGCGGACGCGAGGGCGGCGTAGCTCGGGCTGTTCCACTTGAGCTTCACGTCCGAGCCCTTGGGCGACACCCGGATGTAGCCCTGCATCTCCTGGTGCAGCGCCGAGCAGAAGTCGGTGCAGTAGAAGGGGAACACCCCGACCCGACTGGGGACCCACACCAGCGTGCGGGTCTGCCCCGGCATCAGCAGCAGCTCGGCGTTGTTGGCGCCCAGCACCGCGAAGCCGTGCGGCACGTCCCAGTCCTGCTCGAGGTTGGTGACGTGGAAGTACACCGAGTCACCGACCTGGATGCCCTCGATATTGTCGGGCATGAAGTGGCTCCGCACCGAGGTCATCAGCACGTGCACCACGCTGCCCTTCCGCTCCACCCGGGTCGCCCGCTCGTTCTTGGCGGCGTACGGGTCCTGGTTGGTGGCCAGGTTGAACATCTTGAGCTGGCGGTCCTTGATGATCGAGGCCGGCAGCGCCTGGGCGTAGTGCGGCTCGCCGATGGTCGGGAAGTCGAGCAGCAGCTTCATCCGGTCGCCGCTGATGTCGTAGAGCTGCGCCGACTGCGCCAGCTCGGGTCCGGTCGGCAGGTAGCGGTCCTTGGTGATCTTGTTGAGCGCCACCACGTACTTGCCCCAGGGCTTCCGGCTGTCGCCGCCGGGGATCATCAGGTGGCCGATCCAGTAATACGTCGGGACGCGGTCGAGCACCTTGAAGTCCTTGAGGCTCCACTTCACGATCTCGGAGCTCAGGAACATCGACGTGTAGGCGTTGCCCTTGCCGTCGAACTCGGTGTGCAGCGGGCCCAGGCCGGGGTTCTGTACCTCTCCCGCCACCGTGGCCTCGTACTTGAGCACCGGAATGCCGTGCTCCTCGCCCGAGAACGCCTTGTCCGCGATCGCCTTCTGCATCTTGGAGAAGCTGTGCACCGGGATGAGCGCGGCGAGCTTGCCGCCGGCCACGATGAACTCGCCGGTCGGATCCACGTCCACGCCGTGCGGGCTCTTCGGCGTCGGCAGGTAGTAGGCGAGCCCCGGGCAGGCGGCCGGCGTCAGCACCAGCGTGCTGGTGCCCCACTCGGTGCGGGCGATGCCATCGGCTCCGACGAGGTTGTGCGCGTAGCGGGACGACTCCTTCACCGCCTTGCCCGCGGCCACGCACTGCTCGGCCTGCTTCCAGTTGATGGCGGCGATGTAGTCCTTGTCGTGCTGCGAGGCGTTGACCTCGAGCTTGCTGTTGCCCTCTTCACTGTTGTAGCTGGTGAAGAACGACCAGCCGTGCGACGGGCCCTTGCCCGCGTGCGAGAGGTCGTAGTCGAACGCCGGCAGGCGGATCTGGAAGGCGATCGCCATGTGGCCGGTGGCGCTGTCCACCCGGGCGAACGTGAGGACGCCGCTGAACGCTTCCTTGTACTCGTCGATCGAGACGTCGCGCTGCGGCGCCGGCACGCTGAACCGGGTGCCCGCCACCACGTACTCGTTGTTCTCGGTCACGAACGGCGAGGAGTGGTTGCCGGCGGAGTTCGGGATCTCGAGGATCTCTTCGGTCTCGAACCGGGTGAGGTCGACCCGGGCGATCCGCGGCGTGTTGTTGCCGTTGATGAAGAGCCACCGGCCGTCCGGGATACCGGCCGTCTGGCTCAGCTGCGGATGGTGCGCGTCGTCCCACGGCACGAAGCCGTAGCTGGTGTTCATCATCGCCTTGGTCTGCTCGCTATAGCCCCAGCCGTTCTCCGCGTTCTGGGAGAAGACCGGCACGTGCTTGAGCAGCCGGCCCGACGGCAGGCCGTAGATGCCGATCTGCCCGTCAAACCCGCCGGAGAAGAAGGCGTAGAACTCGTCGTACTTGCCGGGCGCTACGTAGACCTTCGCCGCGGCATCGGCGGCGGTGCCGAGCGGGGCGGCGTCTGCCTTCCCGCAGCCCGCAGCGGCGACGGCGGCGCCGGCCAGCAGGGCGAAGGTGGCGGCTCGGGAGGCTCGGATCGGGATGCTGCACGACATGGCGGATCTCCTGGGGTCCGGGGGTTGGCCAGCAATGTCGGCAAGGGGTCTATGAGGCGGTGTGAAGCAGGAGTGAAGCTTCCTTCAGGCTGAGGGGTACCGGGTACCGGCCTGGCCGCCGTACCTTCCTGCATGCCCCATCGATCCGGCCCCCACACCCTGGGCGCCGAGGCGCGCCTCGAGGCGCTCGTCGTCGCCAGCTCCTCCCTGATCGGGGAGCTGGCGCTGGAGGGCGTGCTCCAGCGCGTCGTCGAGGTGGCGGCGCGGGTCATCGGTGCGCGGTATGCCGCCATCGGCGTGCTCGCCCCCGACGGCAGGCTGCTGGAGAGCTTCACGACCTACGGCATCACGGCGCGGGAGCGCGAGCTCATCGGGCCCCCGCCGCGCGGACACGGCATCCTCGGGCTCGTCATCCGCGAGGCCCAGCCGATCCGGCTGCCCGACCTCGCCAAGCACCCGGACTCGTACGGCTTCCCGCCCCACCATCCGCCCATGCACTCCTTCCTGGGGGTGCCCATCGTCGGCCGGCGGGGCGTATTCGGCAATCTCTACCTGACCGAGAAGCTGGGCGCCGAGGCCTTCAATGAGGAGGACGAGCACATCGCGGTGCTGCTCGCCGCGACCACGGCCGCGGCGGTCGAGAACGCGCGCCTGCACGAGGAGAGCGCCCGGCTCATCGAGGAGGTCCAGGAGCTCCACCGGGCGCGCGAGCGGTTCTTCGCGATGGTGAACCACGAGCTCCGGAACGCGCTCGCGGCGGTGTTCGGGTGGGCGGAGATGCTGGTCCGCCGGAAGGACCCGGCGACCGTGCCGCGGGCGGCGTTCGAGGTGCTGGACTCGGCCGAGCAGGCGATCGGCCTCATCAACGACCTGCTCGACCTCAGCCGGCTCGATGAGGACCGGCTCAAGCCGGTCATCAAGGCCGTGGAGCCCGGCGCGATCGCCCGCCGCGCCCTCGGCCGTGTCACACCGGCCGCGGAGGCCAAGCAGGTCCGCCTCGAGCTCGAGCTCTTCCCCGCCCTCCCGAGCTGCGAGACCGACGCGAGCCGGGTGGAGCAGATTCTGGTGAACCTGCTCGGCAACGCGATCCGCCATACGCCGGATGGGAGCGCCGTGCATCTCAGCGTCAGCACCCAGAACGGCCTGGTCCGCTACCAGGTGCGGGATCAGGGTCCGGGCGTGCCGGAGGCCGACTTGGAGCGGGTGTTCGACATCTATGTCACCAAGGCGGCAGGCGAGGAGCGGGGGTCCGGAATCGGCCTGCCGCTGTCACGACGGCTGGCCCGCCTGCTGGGCGGGGAGCTGGTCGCCGTGCCGTCCCCCAAGGGGGAGGGCGGGCGCTTTGTGCTGGACCTGCCCGCCTCGCCCGAATCGTGAAGAAGACTTCATGAAGGTTTGCAGACAGGTTCAGATGCCACCTCTAGATTCGAGCCCATGAAAATTCTCGTCGTGGAGGACGACCGGAAGGTCGCTGGCTTCATCGAGCAGGGGTTGAAGGAGGAAGGCTACGTGGTGGACATTGCCCCCGACGGGGACGAGGCCACGCTGCTCGCGCACGTGTACGAATACGACGTCATCCTGCTGGACGTCGTCCTGCCCAAGAAGAACGGCTTCCAGATCGCGACCGAGCTGCGCCGGGAAGGGCGAAACACCCCGATCCTGATGCTGACCTCGCGCGACGCGGTGGAGGATGTGGTCCGGGGGCTCGACGCCGGCGCGGACGACTACCTGTCGAAGCCGTTCCGGTTCGACGAGCTCCTGGCGCGGGTGCGCGCGCTCCAGCGGCGCGGCGGCGCCGAGCGCCTCGAGGTGCTGCGCTACGGTCCGGTCACGCTCGACCGCCTGCGCCACGTCGCGGCGGTGAACGACGTCCGGCTCGACTTGACGCCGAAGGAGTTCCAGCTCCTCGAGTATTTCCTGCTGCACCCCGAGGAGGTCGTCCGCCGCACCACGCTCCTGGAGAAGGTATGGGACATGCACTTCGACCCGGAGAGCAACGTGGTGGACGTGCACGTGGGGAATCTCCGGCGCAAGCTGACGCAGGGAGCCGGGGAGCCGCTGATCGCCACGGTGCGGGGAGTGGGCTTCAGCCTTCGACGGGGCAAGGAAGCGGAGATCTCGGCGGCCGGCTGATGCCGCACCGCGCGGCGGTGCTGCCCGCAGGTGCCCTGATCTTCATCGCCATGGGACTCGCCCTCCAGCTGGGGGGCGAGTCCCATGTGGCGTTCGGGGTCTGGCTCGCCGGGCTCGCACTCACGGGACTCCCGGTCGTCTGGCACACGCTGCGCGGCGTGGCCTCCGGGCACTTCGCGGCCGATCTGGTCGCGATGCTCGCCGTCGTCACCGCCCTCCTCCTGGCCCAGCCCCTCGCCGGACTGATCGTGGTCCTGATGCAGACCGGCGGCGAAGCGCTCGAGCGGTACGCCGAGGGCCGGGCCTCCCAGGCAGTCCGCGAGCTGGAGGCCGCGGCGCCGAGGCAGGCGCATCGCGTCCGGGACGGCGTCACCGAGGACATCGAGGCCGACGCGGTGCAGGTGAACGACGAGCTGCTCGTCCGGCCCGGCGAGCTGGTGCCCTGCGACGGCGTCGTGCTCTCGGGACGCTCCCACGTGGATGCCGCCCGGCTCACCGGCGAGCCCATCCCGGTGTCGGCCACGGCGGGAACCGCGCTTCTCAGCGGCAGCCTCAACCTCGAGGGCCCGCTCAGGGTGCGGGCCACGGCGCCCGCGCGCGAAAGCCAGTATGCCCGGATCGTCGAGCTCGTGCGGACGGCGCAGGCGAGCAAGACGCCGCTTCAGCGCCTGGCCGACCGCTACGCGGTCTGGTTCACCCCGCTCACCCTGCTGGTCTGTGCCGTCGCGTACCTCCTGAGCGGGGATGCGCTCCGGGTGCTCGCCGTACTCGTCGTGGCGACTCCCTGCCCGCTGATCCTGGCGACGCCGGTCGCGGTGGTCGGAGGAATCAACCGGGCGGCGCGCCGCGGCATCGTCTTCCGTCATGGCTCGGCGCTCGAGCAGCTCGCCGGCATCACGGCGGCGGTGTTCGACAAGACCGGGACCCTCACCGTCGGCCGGCCGCGCGTGGCCCGGGTGTGGGCGTCGCCGGCCTTCACCGAGACCGAGCTCCTGAGGCTGGCGGGGGCCGTGGAGCACGGCTCCGGGCACCTCCTGGCGCGGACCCTGTCCGACGAGGTGGCGGCCCGCGGCATCGCCCACGCCGAGGCGCACGACGTCGTCGAGACGGCCGGCGAAGGCGTAACCGGCCGGGTGGATGGCCGCTCGGTCACGGTCGGGGGCCGGTCATACGTGGTGCGGCGCCACCCCGACGCCGAAGCAGGCCTGAACGAAGCCCTGGCCACGGCGGAACCGGCGGTGCTCCGCGCCTATGTCGCCGTCGACGGCCGCGCGGCCGGCGCGGTCGAGTACGCCGACCGGATCCGTCCCGGCATCGCGGAGTTCTTCACCGATCTGCGGCGGCTGGGCGTCGGGCGCGTGCTGCTGCTCTCCGGCGACGATCAGGCCAACGCCGCAGCCGTCGCGCGCGCGGTGGGTGTGGACGAGGTGTACGGGGATCTGCTGCCGGAGGAGAAGGTGGCCTTCGTCGGGCGGCTGGTGGCGGAGGGCGAGCGGGTGCTGATGGCGGGCGACGGCACCAACGACGCGCCCGCCTTGAGCAGCGCCACGGTCGGGATCGCCCTGGCGAGCGGCGGCGGCGGGATCGCGGCGGAAGCCGCGGACGCCGTGATCCTGGCCGACGATCCCACCCGCATCGCCGAGGCGATCGTCATCAGCCGGCGCACCCTGCGGCTCGCGCGGCAGAGCATCTGGGCAGGACTCGGGCTCAGCGGGGTCGCGATGGTCGTGGCGAGCCTGGGCTACATCCCGCCGGTCGCCGGCGCGCTGCTGCAGGAGGCGATCGACGTGGCGGTGATTCTCAACGCGCTTCGGGCATCGTTTGTCCCCGGTCCCGCCGGGACAGCTCCCGTCGGGGTCGCTACAGCAACGCCCTGAGCCGCGGAGGCAACCCTGCCGCGGGCCTCACGGTCAGCAGGCACAGGACCAACCCCGCCACCACGAGATTCAGGTCTTCCAGCACGCCGAACTGGACCGCCGCGACGGCGGACCAGGCGAGCGGGATGACCAGCACCGCCCAGGGGCGTGGCGGAGCCGCCTACGCCCCGGCGAAGGCCGCCGGGCCGTCCGCCATCACCGACCCGCCTTCCTCGCGGGCCGGCGGGGGCGCGACCCCTGCCTCGAAGGCTTCTGCTGCTTCGGCTTCGAGCCCCCCGTCGGGCGATAGACCAGGACCGGCACCTCCGCGGCGCGCACGAGCTTGTCGGCCACGCTGCCGAGCGCCAGGCGGCGGAGTCCACCCCGGCCATGCGTCGCCAGCACGATGGCAGCCACGCGCCCGACCGGGGCCGCGTCGAGAATCGTGCCCACCGTGCTCCAGCCGATGACCGCCACACCGGTCGCGCGGAGCCCCTGGGCGCGGATCCGCTCGACCACGTCGTCGAGGTAGTCCTGGCCCTGTGCGCGCGCCATCGCGGTGAGCTCCTCGTCGTAGGCGGACGGCATGGGCACCGCCCCGTCGATCGACATTACCACCGGGGCCACCACATACAACAGCATCACCTCCCGATCCCACAGCCGCGCGAGCGCCATCGCCGCATCGAGCGCCTGCTCGGCGAGCGGAGAGCCGTCCAGCGGCACCAGGATCGAGCCGGCGCCCGCCGCGCCGGCCGGCGCCTGGCCCTCCGTCGGCCGGACCAGGAGCACGGGGATCTCGAGACTGCGGACCAGGTGGTCCGCCACGCTGCCCACCCACGCCCGGCGGAGCCCGCCCCGGCCGTGGGTCGCCATGACGACCAGGTCGACGCCGGCATCGCGCGCGTACTCGGCGAGCGTGGGGCCGGGGGAGCCGCCGGTCAGCGTCGTCGCGGCGGACAGCCGGATGCCGCTCTCACGGAGCCTCGCCTGGATCGCGCGGAGGTAGGACCGCTCGGACTTCCGGGTGGCGAGCTCGATGGAGGTGAACATCCTGGCGGAGGCCGCATCGAGCGGGGCCGCCGGCAGCTGATGCACCAGCGCCAGCCGCAGCTTGCTGCCGGCGGGCTGCGCGATCCGGGACGCGAGCGGGATGGCCTGCTCGGCCAACGGCGAGCCGTCCAGTGGAACGAGGATCGACTGGAACGGTGACGGGTCGCGGGGCATGGCGAGCTTCCTTTCTGACCTTCAGCGAGTCGTGATCGCCTCGGCGGTGCGCGGGCCGAGCAGCCGGCCGACGGCCTCCGCCAGGAGCGGTTCAACGTTCATCCGATTCGACGAATGCGCAATCGTGTTGCAGGTAACGACCGCCGCGGGGCCGGCGTCCCGGAGCGCCTCGCGCGCGCCCTCGGCGAAGACGGCGTGCACGGCCAGGCAGGTCGGCGCCGGCCACCCGGTCGACCGGAGCGCCTTGATCGCGGCGGCCATCGTGCCCGCGCTGGCGATCACATCGTCCACCAGCACGGGATGGCGGCCGGCGTGGGCCGCCAGGTCCGGCAGCGTGATCTCGACCCGCCGGTCGCCCGTCCGGCGCTTGCGGCAGACGGCGTGCGGCGCATCCACCAGGCGGGCGATGGACTCGACCCACTGGGCGCTCTCGGCGTCGGGACCGAGGATGAGCGGCGCGTCGACGTGCTCCCGGATCCACTCGGCCAGGAGCGGGGCCGCATGGACCGCCTCGGCCGGGATGTCGAACAGCTCCGACAGCCGGTGGATGCGGTGGAGGTGCGGATCGACCGTCACCAGCCAGTCCACCGAGTTCGAGAGCAGCTCCGCGAACTGGCGTGCGCTGACGCCCTCGCCCGGGTGAAAGCGGCGGTCCTGCCGGAGGTACGGCAGATAGGGGGCGACGAGCCCCACGGAAGCGGCACCCAGCTCGCGCGCGGTGGCGGCGGCGAAGAGCACCGGCAGGATCTTCTCGTCCGGGCGGTCGAGCGCGGCCACCAGGATCACCTCTTCGCCGTTCAGCGCGCCGGCGAGCCGCACCCGCGCCTCGCCGTCGGGGAACCGGTGCACCTCGACCGCGCCGACGGCCACCTCCGGCGCCAGCCCGATGCGGCCAAGCCGCTCGCACCCCGGCATCGGCAGGATGATCATCGGGGCTCGCCCACCGTGACGATCTCGTTCCGCGCCAGCGCGTATGCGACGGCGTACTCGAGCTCGCCGACGGACTCGGCGTGCACGGTGTAGAGCGGCTGCCCCGGCTCGACGGCGTCGCCGAGGCGCACGTGCAGGACCAGCCCCGCAGCGCGATCGCGTGGGGCGCCGGCCAGCTTCGCCACCCGGCCGAGCCTCCGGTTGTCGATCCGCGTCACCCGTCCGCTGCACTCGGCAGTGAGCGGGCGGGTGAAGGCCGCGACCGGCGGCTCCCGCATGCCTCCCTGTGCCCGGCAGATCGCCTGGAACTTGGTCCACGCCCGGCCATCGCGGAGGATCTCGCGGGCGAGCGCCTGGCCCTGTCCCACCGGGACGGCCCCGGCCAGCTCGAGGATGTAGCCCGCGAGCTGGAGGCCGCGCTCGCGCAGATCCGGCGGCGCTTCAGGAGTGCCGCGCAGCACCGCGAGCGCGTCGCGCGCTTCGAGCGCCGGCCCGAGCCCCCGGCCCACCGGCTGCGAGCCGTCAGTCATCACGGGCAGGACCTCCAAGCCGATCGCCCGGCCGACCTCGCGCAGGTGTCCCGAGACCTCCTGCGCCTCAGCCACGCTCCGGATCTTGGCCGTGGGGCCCACCGGGAGGTCGATGAGGACGTGGGTGGCGCCGGCCGCCGCCTTCTTCGACAGCACCGAGGCGACGAGCTGTCCCGTGCTGTCCAGATCGAGCGGACGCTCCACCCGGATGAGCACGTCGTCGGCCGGGCTCAGCCGGGCGGCGCCGCCCCAGGCGATGCAGCCGCCCTCCTGCTCCACGACGCGCCGGAGCTCGGCCTGGTCGAGCTCGACCGGCGCCAGTACCTCCATCGTATCGGCCGTGCCGGCGGGCGACGTGATGGCTCGCGAGGAGGTCTTCGGCATGGTGATGCCGGCCGCCGCGACGATCGGGACCACCAGCAGGGTGGTCCGGTTGCCGGGCAGCCCGCCCACGCTGTGCTTGTCCATGACCGGTGTGCGACCCCACTCGAGCCGGTCCCCCGTGGCCACCATCGCCAGCGTGAGGTCGATCATCTCCTGGCGGTCGAGCCTGTCCCCGCCGCAGGCCGTGAGAAACGAGGCCAGCTCGATGTCGGAGTAGCGCCCTGCAGCGATGTCGCTCACGACGGCCGACAGCGCCGTCGCGTCGAGCCGCTTTCCGTGGATCTTGGCGCGGACGTGCCCGAGCGATTCGAGCGGCTGCGGGTGGGCCAGGTGAACCGCCGCCCCCTCGACCGCGGCGAGCCGCCCCCAGGCGGTCTCCGACAGCCCGGCGTCGTCCGTGCCGAGCAGTCCGCCGGTCACCACGTTGAGCGTGGCGATGATGGTGCGGGATCCGATGCGGACCGAGACTCGGGTCTCGGTCTGGAAGCCCTCGGCCCGACAGACCTCCGAGTCGCTATGGAGATAGACGACCGGCTCCTGTCCGGAATCGATGAACATCCTGCGCGCGCGATGGGCGTGAGCGTCCGGCGCGCCCGCCGGCGGCGACGGCCCGCGCGGGGCGGCCGCGGTGGCGGTCACGAGCCGGCCGAAAGGACCGACTCGAGCTGCTCGAGCAGTGCGGCGCCCTCGGGGGTCAGGCTCTCGCGTGTGAGCCCCGCGGCGGCGAGCTCGATCTCGGCGCACCACACGCCCAGCTGGGTCAGCAGGTCGCGCGTTGCGGCGGCGACCTCGGGCGAGGTGCCCCGCCGCCGTCCGACGCGATCCAGCGCGAGACGCAGCTGGAAGATCCGGTCCGCGCCGTGCATCAGCCGCACCACCTCGACCGGGGGGAGGAACGAGTGGAGCTCCTCCACCAGGGCGCGCTCCCGCCGATACTGCTCGCGAAACTCGTCGTCCAGATAGCGGACGGCACTCCAGCGTGTCCAGAAGTCGGCGCCGGGCTCGAGTGCGGGCTCGAGAAAGCGGCGGGCCTCCGCGATCCACGCGTTGTGGACCGGACGGAGGGCTTCCTCCAGGGGCTGGTCGCGGGCCGGGGACGATGTCACAGAGGCTGCGGTCATATGTGCGCTCACCATGAAGAAGCTGTCCGATGCTAGCCTCCCGCCGATGAAGATTGCATGAAGGCGCGGGGAAGATGCCTTGCGCGGCCGTGAGCCTGACTTCGTCGCGGCTTCATCGCCGCTTCACGGCGCCGAGTCGACTATGAGAAGACCCTCGTCGTGGAGGCACCATGAGCGCTCCGCTGCCGCTGGCGGCCGAAGTCGAGACGGCCCCGCAGGCTCCCAGATACGTTCTCCCGTTCGGTGAAGTGGGTCTCGACGACATCGGCGAAGTCGGCGGCAAGAACGCCTCGCTGGGCGAGCTCATCGCCGCGCTCGGACCCGCCGGCATCCGGGTGCCGGACGGCTTCGCGATCACCGCCGCCGCCTTCCGCCTGCATCTCTCCGAGGCGGGGCTGGACCGCGTCATCTACACCGAGCTCGACCGGCTCGACGTTCGCGACGTCACGGCGTTGGCGACGGTGGGGCGCGGCATCCGCGAGCGGGTCGCGGCGGCACCGCTTCCCGCCGGGGTCGCTGCGCAACTCGAGGCCGCCTACCGGACGCTCTCAGCCCGGTATGGCGAGGCACTCACCGACGTCGCGGTGCGCTCGAGCGCCACGGCCGAGGATCTCCCGAGCGCGTCCTTCGCCGGCCAGCAGGAGAGCTACCTGAACGTGCGTGGCCGGGAGGCCCTGGACCGGGCGGTCCGGAGCTGTTTCGCCTCGCTGTTCACCGACCGCGCGATCGTCTACCGGGTGCAGAACGGCTTTCGCCACCGGGACGTGGCGCTGTCGGTGGGGGTCCAGAAGATGGTGCGCAGCGACCTCGGGTCGGCCGGCGTCATCTTCACGCTCGACACCGAGAGCGGGTTCCGCGACGTCGTGCTGATCACCGGCGCCTGGGGCCTGGGCGAGACCGTGGTCAAGGGCCGCGTCCGGCCGGACGAGTTCTGGGTCCACAAGCCGACCCTGCGGGAAGGACACCGCCCGATCCTGCGGCGCGAGATCGCGGAGAAAGCCGTCAAGCTGGTGTACGCCGAGGGCGGGGGCGCGTCGACCCGCGAGGTGCGGGTGTCCGCGGAGGACCGCGCGCGGGCCGTGTTGAGCGACGATGAGGTCCTGACCCTCGCACGCTGGGCGCTGGCCATCGAGGAGCATTACACGGCCCAGGCCGGGAGGCCGACGCCGATGGACATCGAGTGGGCGCGGGACGGCCGCACCGGCGAGATCTTCATCGTCCAGGCCCGGCCGGAGACCGTGCACTCGCAGCGGGCGCATCCCACGCTCGAGCTGTGGCGCCGCCGGGGCGAGGGCAAGCCGCTCGTCACGGGGCGGAGCGTGGGCGGCGGCGTGGCGGCGGGGCCGGTGCGCGTGGTGCTCCATCCGGCCGAGCTCGAGGGCTTCCGGGACGGCGAGGTCCTGGTGGCGCCGATGACCGACCCCGACTGGGAGCCGGTGCTCAAGCACGCGGCGGCCGTGGTGACGGATGAAGGGGGCCGCACCTGCCACGCCGCGATCGTGTCCCGCGAGCTCGGCATTCCGTGCGTGGTCGGCACGATCGACGCGACCCGGATCCTGACCGACGGCCGTCAGGTGACGGTCTCCTGCGCCGAGGGCGACGACGGCAAGGTGTACGACGGCCTGGTCCGGTTCGAGCGCACGGAGATCGATCCAGCGACGCTCCCGGTCTCTCCCGTGCCGCTCATGCTCAACCTGGCCAATCCGGACCGGGCATTCCACCTGGCGCAGCTGCCGAGCGCCGGCGTGGGACTGGTGCGCATCGAGTTCGTGATCTCGAGCTGGATCGGCGTCCATCCGATGGCGCTGGTGCACCCCGAGCGCGTGGCCGACCCGGCGGCGGTACTCGAGATCCGGCGGCGGATCGCCGGATCGCCTTCGGGACCTGCCTTCTTCATCGAGCGGCTGGCCTCGGGCGTGGCCCAGATCGCGGCCGCGTTCCATCCACGCCCGGTCATCGTCCGGTTCTCGGACTTCAAGACCAACGAATACGCCGGCCTCCTCGGCGGCGCCGCGTTCGAGCCGACCGAATCGAACCCCATGATCGGCTTCCGCGGTGCCTCGCGCTACTATGACGAGCGCTACCGCGAGGGCTTCGCCCTCGAGTGCGCCGCCATCCGCCGCGTGCGCGAGGACATGGGCCTGACCAACGTCAAGGTGATGATCCCGTTCTGCCGGACGATCGAGGAGGGACGCCGCGTGATCGCCGAGCTCGGGCGGAACGGTCTCCGCCGGGGCGAGGGCGGACTCGAGGTGTACGTGATGTGCGAGATCCCGAACAACGTCATCCTGGCGGAGGAGTTCGCCGAGCTGTTCGACGGATTCTCGATCGGATCCAACGACCTGACCCAGCTGGCGCTGGGAGTCGATCGGGACTCCGAGCTGCTGGCGCACCTGTTCGACGAGCGCGATCAGGGCGTGAAGCGGCTCATCCGGATGGTGGTCGACGCCGCCCACCGGCGCAACCGCCCGGTCGGGATCTGCGGGCAGGCGCCGAGCGACTTCCCCGATTTCGCGGCCTACCTGGCCGAGATCGGCATCGACTCGATGTCGCTCAACCCCGACTCGCTCGCCCGGGTGGCGGAGCGGCTGGCGGCCCCGGCGGTCCCGGCCGGCTAGAGATCGAGCCGCCGGAAGAACGGCCGCTTCACGAGCTCCGCGGCCACGAAATACGTGGCGAGCACCAGGACCACGAGTCCGGCGACTGCCCCCGGCAGCGCGACGAACTCGAAGTAGCGCCGGCCGGCGGCCGCCCACGTGACCCCGAACGCCACCACCGCCGTGGCGACCGAGCTCCACAGCA
>DASSYY010000050.1:0-8146 GCA_035703025.1 Gemmatimonadales bacterium
CCGGCACCCAGCTGCAGCAGATCCGGACCGACCGCACCCGGGCGCGGCAGAGCCGCGAGATGGCGCACCGGCTGTGGTCGGTGCTCTCGCTGGAGTGTTGGGCGCGGCACTTCCTCGAGACGCGTACCGGCCTGGTCCCGCCGGCCGTGAAGGCGCGCGCCTAGGGCACCCGCCGAAGCGCCCTCAGCGCGCCTTGCGCTTGGGGGCCACGGTCGCCCGAACCTTGCCGCTGGCTCGGACTCCACCCTCCTTCACTACTGCCTCCACGAGCTGCTCGCCCGCGCGTGCTCCCAGCACCCAGCGCGCCTGCGCGCGCCCCGTGCTGTCGGTGCGCGCTCGGGCCGGCGTCCCGGCTCCGGACTTGGTCGAGAACACCACTGACACGCCCGCGGCGGGGTTGCCGTGTGCGTCGGTCACGAGGGCCCGGATCGGCGACGCCAGCGGCCGGCCCGCAGTCGCGGTGGCGGGCACGCCTTCGAGGACGGCTTTAGCCGGCGCACCGGCGACCGCCCGAGCGACGATGTCCAGCGGGGCGCTGACGCCTTCCGCCGCGGCCACGAGGTGCTGGCTGCCGGCCGCGGAGCCCAGCGTCCAGGCCGGCTCAACGCGGCCGGTCGAGTCGGTGAGCAGCGTCCGCTCCGCCACGACGCCTTGCACCGGCCGGAAGGTCACCTCGACCCCGCGTACGGGATTGCCGTACCGGTCGGTGACGCGCACCAGGGGTGCGGGCGCGAGCAGCCGGCCGGCGACGCCACGGGGCACACCACCTCGCACGGCGACCAGCGACGCGGCTGCTCCCGGCAGTGCGGTCGCCGAGATCGCCGTCCGCGGCACGGCCCGCGACGCCCCCACCTGCAGCCAGGCCCGCTGCGAGCCGGCGCGCGGGCCGAGCGTCCAGCGCGCGCGGGCCTGACCCAGCGAGTCGGTCCGCGCCCCATCGCCGAGGATCGTCCCGCCGCCGTCGGCCTCCCACGAAATCGGCAGGTCGCTCAGGGGCGCGCCCGTGGAGTCGGTCACCCGGGCGATGAGCGGCGCCGACAGCTCCGTGCCGGCCACGCCGGAGGGCGCTTCGTCCGTCGTGACCCGCGTGTTGGCGGCTACCGGCTCCGCGTCCGCCGCGAGCGCCGTGACGATGGGCGACTCGCCGTCGACCGCGAGCGAGCTCCGCTGGCGGCCGGGCCGGTCGCCCAGCGTCCAGACGGCCTGCACGATACCATCGGCGTCCGAGGTGTCGATCTCGGGAACGAGGTGGCCGGTCGGCTCCGCCACCGCGAAGCGCACGGGCACGCCGGCCATCGGCCGGCCCCCGCGCGACACGATCTGTGCCTTGAGCGGCACCGCTAGGCGCTGCCCGGCCGGGGCCCGCTGGCCGTCGCCCGCGAGGAGGGTGATCGTCGCGGGGACCGGGGCCACCTCGACCGGGCGCTCGAGCACGAGCTCGCCGCCCGAGGCCGCCAGCGACCCGCGGCCCGCGGTCACGCCGGTGACCCGCCCGGAGCTGTCGACCACCGCCACCGACGGATCGGACGAGCGCCAGGTGACCGGCTGCCCCGGCACCGGATGCCGCCGGGCGTCAACCACGCGCGCGACGAGCCGCGCCACGCCACCCTCACCGAGGCGGATGACCGAGTCGCCCTGGATCCAGATGGCGGCCGGGCGGGGGCGGACCAGAATCCGCGACTGCGCGATCCGTCCCCCGGCTGCCGCGACGATGGTCGCCGTCCCCGGCGAGCGGGCCACGACGGTGCCCGCGCTGTCCACCGCGGCTACCGCGGTATCGGTCGAGGTCCACCCGACGCGCACCTCGGGCACGATTCCGCCGTGCGCGTCCGTGATGGTGAGCGCGAGCTGCACCGAATCGCCGATCGCCCAGGCGGTGTCTGCGGTCGGCCGCACGCCGATCCAGCGGACGTGGTCGGCCGGGAGCGAGCGCACCGAGGAGATGATGGAAACGAGGGCGGCACCCGCCGACAGCGAGCCCGCCCCCCATTTCCACGCCTGGACGATCCAGCTCCGCCCGGCTCCAGCCGCGACGGCGTCGCGTTTCGAGGAAGGCATGCGGTGCTATCGCATCCGGTCGCAGAGCGGGATGCCTTCTTCGCCCGCCATCTCGTGGTCGCCGTCGGTGCGGGGCGCCTCGGTGCCCTCGAGCGACCCGACGAAGACAACGCAGCTTCGGCCGGGCTGGTTCTGGTGCGTGGCCCGGGCCTGCCAGCCGCGGTTCGTCGCGCGCAGGATGTCCACCCGGACGCCCGCCTCGGGGCGGAAGCCAAGCACCTCGGTCGAGGCAGCGTAAGTCTCGTTAGCCGTGTAGTAGCGATCCTGGGCGGCCAGTGCTGACCGGAGTGCGCTCTTCAACACCGAGGCGGGCGTGGCCTGCCAAGCCGCCGGGGCGCTCGTCTGCGCGCGAAGCGCGCCGGCGCCAAGCGCGGCGGACAGAACGGCGATGAGCGAAACCGTGCGGGCGAACATGCGGCCTCCCGGCGGTGGCGAACGGGGCTGGCGGACGGTCAGGAAGTGGCCGACGAGCGGGGAGATCGAGGCCGCGCCGCCGTCCACAACCTGCCGCCCGCCGCCCCGGATGGGACGGAGTGCGTCAGGGTCCGCTCATTGTGCGAAGCGGACGACCGGCCCGCAATCCGCAGGAAGCGGACAGCGTTCGAATCGTTGTCGGTCGATGGGAGGTGACGTTTGAGGACAGGCCGGAACGTGCAATGCGCCAGCGGGTTCGCCGGCGCAAGAAGTTGCAGTGAGGCCGGGCGGTTTCGAGGCGACTTCTACATGCTGCGGTACTGCGGCCCGCTTCCGCCCTCCCGCGGCGTCCAGCGCGGACCGAGCACATCGGTCGCCTTGCAGTCGATGCAGTTGGGGGCGTTGACGCGCAGCTCGTCGCCGACGCGCTCGTAGACGCCGGCGGGACAGACGTGCGAGTAGAACTCGGCGACCTCCGCCGTCACGTCCCGGCCCACGAGCAGATGCGACGGAATGGTGTCGCGGGTGGCGTTCCCCGACTTGAACACCGCATCCAGCTTGCTGAAGGTCAGGGTACCGTCAGGCGTCAACGGCCGCGCCGCCGAGATCGTGCGCGGCGCCCGGGCGTCCTCGGCCATCTCGATCCGGCCGCCGGGAAACCGGCCGCCGGTGACGGTCATGAGGCCGGCCTTCACACCGCCCACGTAGAGGCCATCCTTGAACGCCAGTCGCATGTTCCGCGTGCGGCGCATGTCGGCCACGATGTAGCTCTCGTCGATCATCCGATCGTAGGCGGAGAGCGCTGCCGCCGTCACGTCGCCGGCCTTGAGCGCCGCGAACGCGGCCCGCGCCGCGTACATCCCCGACTGCATGGCGTAGTGGATCCCCTTGAGCGACGGAACGTCGACGAAGCCCACGGTATCGCCGGCGAACAGCACGCCGTCTCCGCTGCGCCGGGTGGGCAGCGCGTAGTAGCCGCCCTCGGGAATCGTCTTGGCGCCCCACTCGAGCAGCTGGCCGCCCTCGAGGTGAGGCCGGAACAGCGGGTGGAGCTTGAGCCGCTGCAGGAGCTCGTGGACGTCGAGGCTCGCGTCGTGGTAGTCGAGGCCGACGACCAGGCCGAGGGCCACCTGGGACGGGCCGAGCGGATAGAAGAAGCTGCCACCGAACGCATCGGTCGGGAGCGGCCACCCCAGCGTGTGGATGACCGTGTCGAGCGGCCGCTTCACCTCCCAGATCTCCTTGACGCCCAGCGCGAAGAGCTGCGGATTGGGCGATCCCACCTGCTGCCATTCCCGCCACGCCTGGCCCAGCGCCCCGCGCGTGCCCTCGGCGACCACCGTCACCTTGGCAGTCAGATCCGTGGGCTCCGTATAGCCCGAGCCCGGCTGTCCGTTGCGATCGAGCCCCGAGGCGGTCGTGCGAACGCCGCGCACGGCCGTGCCGTCCACCAGCAGCGCATCCGCCGGAAAGCCCGCAAAGAGGTTCACACCCAGTTCCTCGGCGCGCTCGCCCAGCCAGCGGACCATCTCGCAGATGGACGCCGTGTAATACCCGCTGTTGTGCATCGTCGGCGGGGTCGGCATCCGCTGGGCCCGGCCCTCGGTCATGAAGTAGACCGCTTCGCCGGGCACCGGCTGCCGGAAGGGAAAATCGGTAGGCTGGAGCTCGGGGAACAGTTCGCGGAAGGCGCGGGGATTGACGACGGAGCCGGAGAGATTATGCTCGCCGAGGCTGCCGGCCTTCTCGAGCACGCCGATGTTGAGATCCGGCATGTCACCGCCGCCTTCCTGCTCGCGCTTGACGAGCCGCGCGAGCTCGATCGCGCAGGCCAGCCCGGCCGGGCCCGCGCCCACGATCAGCACGTCCATCTCGATGGCCTCCGCGCCCGGCGGATCGCGGCGGATGAGTCGGTCGAGCGGCAGCGGGACCTGATGGCGGACGGGAAGGATCGTGGGCACGACGGCTCCTGGCGCGTGATGGGTGCGTACGGCTGGCAGAATATAAACCGGGCCGGGGGCCGTATGTTTCCCTCCATGGACCTCCGAAAAGCGGTGCGCGATCCGTGGGTGTGGGGGCAGCTCGCCCTGATCGTCCTCGTTGCGCTGCTCGCGCCCCTGCTGCCACGCTACATCAGCCTGGGCGACGCGGATTACGCACTCAACCGGGTGGATCCGACCTGGATTCGCGCGCTGGGAGGCCTGCTGGTCGGGAGCGGCTTGGCGCTCGCCGCCTGGGGCGCGCGCTCACTCGGGCCCAGCCTGACGCCGGGGACGGAGCCGCTGCCCGGCGCGCCGCTGGTGACGGCGGGCGCCTACGCGCACCTCCGCCATCCGATCTACGGCGGGATCGTGCTCCTGCTCGCCGGCTACACGCTCGCGTGGAGCAACTGGACGCTGGCGCTCATCGTGGGCTTCGTGGCACTGCAGTATTTCGAGGCGAAGGCGCGGGCGGAGGAGCGGTGGCTGGTGGAGCGATATCCGGAGTACGCGCGGTACTCGGTGCACGTGCGGCGGCGGGTGCTGTAGCAGGGCCTGCGGCTACCGAGTCCGGGGCTGCCTCCCTGACGAAGAGCGGTGCCCTCGCTGACGGCCGATGGAGCCCCGTCGCTGACGAGCGCCCACCGCCCCGCTACCTTACAGCCCCATGACGACCCCGAGCATTCCCGGCTTCCGTTCCGTCCCGTTCACCGGCGTCATCTACGTCATGGCGGAGGCGGCCCGGCGCGGCTTCCGCTACGGCCACCCCGACTGGTGCAATCTCGGCCAGGGCCAGCCGGAGACCGGACCGCTCCCCGGCGCGCCGCCGCGCGTCCACCACGTCGAGATCGGCGTCGACGACCAGGAGTACGCTCCGGTCCCTGGCATCTGGGAGCTGCGGCGCGCCGTGGCCGACCTCTACAACGAGCTCTACCGCCAGGGCAAGCGCTCGCGCTACACCGAGCGGAACGTCTGCATCTGCGGCGGCGGCCGGGCCTCGCTCACGCGCGCGGTCGCCGCGCTGGGCGAGGTCAACCTCGGCCATTTTCTCCCCGACTACACCGCCTACGAGGAGCTGCTCGACATCTTCAAGCTCTTCACCTCGATTCCCATCCTGCTCGAGGGCGCGACCGGGTACCACTTCGGCCTCGAAGAGCTGGAGCGCGAGATCACCGGCCGGGGCCTGTCGGCGCTGCTGCTGTCCAATCCCTGCAATCCGACCGGCAAGGTCATTCAGGGCGAGGAGCTCGCCGGCTGGGTCGGACTGGCGCGCGAGGTCGGCTGCACCCTGCTGATCGACGAGTTCTACTCGCACTACGTCTGGGCCGAGACGGCGGAGGGCGACGGGCTGGTGTCGGCCGCGCGATTCGTCGACGACGTGGACGCCGATCCGGTCGTGCTGTTCGACGGGCTCACCAAGAACTGGCGCTACCCGGGATGGCGCACCACCTGGATTGTGGGACCGCAGGCGGTGATCGAGGCGGTGTCGAGCAGTGGCTCCTTTCTCGACGGCGGCGGCAGCAAGCCGCTGCAGCGCTCCGCGGTGCCGCTCCTGGCCCCGGCGCTGGTCCGCGCCGAGACGGCGGCCATCCGGGAGGCGTTCCTCCGGAAGCGCCGGATCCTGGGTGACGGCCTACGTGCCGCCGGCGTGCGCTTCGACCTCGCACCCGAAGGGACTTTCTACTGGTGGGGCGACGTCTCCACCCTGCCCCGCACGCTGAACACCGGAATGGCGTTCTTCCAGCAGGCGCTCGAGCACCAGGTGATCTGCGTGCCCGGGGAGTTCTTCGACGTGAACCCCGGCAAGCGGCGCAGCGGGCGGCCGTCGCGGTTCCGGAACTACGTACGATTCTCGTTCGGACCGGAGGAGCGGGCGGTGGAGGAAGGCGTACGGCGGATTCAGGAGATGGTGAAAGCGGCCCGGTGAGCCCTACGGCCGCCGCAGAAACTCGACGATCGCCGGGTTGACCACGTTTGGCCGCTCGCACATCGCCGCGTGGCCGGCGCCCTCGACGGCCAGGAACTCGGCCGACGGGATCGCTGCGCGGGCCTCGTCGTGCCGCGCCCAGGGCGTGATCCGATCCTCCGTACCCCAGACGATCAGCACCGGCTTCCGCATCGCCTCCAGCCGCGCATAGACCTCCGGCACCACCGCCGGCATCGACCGCCGGGTGGAGAGCAGCGCCCGCCCGGTCCCGCGAAACCGCGCCTGTGCGAGCACCCGGGCGCGGAAGTCGGGCGGCACCGCTGCCGGATCGGCGAACATGCCCTCCGCCCGGTCGGCCACCGCGTCGGGACCGCCGCGCCATTGGAGCAGCTCGCCGACTCCGGGGAGCAGCGCCAGCCGGCTCGGCCGCAGGGCGGAGGCGGTGAAGCCGGCCGGGTCGACCAGCACGACCCGCCGGACGCGCGACGGATGGCGGTCGGCAAAGCGGGCACAGATCTGCGCCCCCATCGAGAAGCCCACCAGATCCACCGGCCAGCGAAGAGCGAGCGTGCCCAGCAGGTCGCGCAGCTGCCGCTCGTACAGGTCGGGGCCGTAGGCGCAGTGCAGCCGGTCCGAGTATCCCCGCCCGTAGAGATCGTAGGCCACCGTGCAGCAGCCCGCGGCGGCGAGGGCGGGGACCGTGCGCTCCCAGATGAACAGCGGTGTCGAGAACCCGTGCACCAGCACGACGGCCGGCCCCGAGGGGGTGCCGGCCGTCTCGTAGTGCGTCGCGCCGTCGCCGAGCCTGGCGAAGCGGCCCGGGGCGGCCGCGCGCGCCGCGTCGTCGAGGGGCGCGGACTCTGTCCCTATGCGTGCCCCCGCGCCTTGCGGACCTCGTCGGTGAGTCGCGGCACGATCTCGAACAGGTCGCCGACGATCCCGTAGTCCGCCACCTTGAAGATCGGCGCGTCCTTGTCCTTGTTGATGGCGACGATGGTCTTGGCCGTGCGCATCCCGGCGAGGTGCTGGATAGCACCCGAGATGCCTACCGCGACGTAGAGATCAGGGCTCACCACGCGGCCGGTCTGGCCGATCTGGTCGGTGGCGGGCCGCCAACCGTCGTCGGTGACGGCGCGCGTGGCGCCCACCGCCGCGTTGCCGAACGCATCCGCGAGCTGTTCGATCAGGGCAAAGTGCTCGGCAGCGCGCAGGCCGCGGCCGCCGCTCACGATCACCGGTGCCTCGCCCAGGTCGAGCTTGGCGCCGGCGCCCTGGGCGAGTTCCGTGACGACGACACGCGAAGCGCCGGGATCCAGGGCCGGCTCCGCGCGCTCGATCCGCGCGGCCCCGGGGTGCTCGGCCGCCGCCGTGGCGCCGGGACGGAGTGAGACGATGGCCGGCGTGCCGCTGAGACGGAGGGTGACGATCACCTTCCCGGTGTACGCCGGATGCTGCGCCAACAGCGAGTCGCCCTGGATCTCGAAGCCGGTCACGTCCGAGGCCATGCCGGCGCCCAGCTTCGCGGCGACGCGTGGCGCGAGATCGCGCCCTTCGGCCGACGCGGAGAAGAACGCCGCGCGATACTGGCCTGCCTGGATCCGCGCCGCGGCCGTGGCGGCCGCCACTTCGGGATTGTAGCGCTCGAGTCCCGCATGCTCGACCACGACGATGACGTCGGCGCCGGAGCGACCGAGGGCCTCTGCCTTCGAGGCGATGCCCGGTGCGCCGAGCACCAGCGCGTGCACCTCGCCACCGCCGGAGGCGTCGG
>DASSYY010000081.1:0-15011 GCA_035703025.1 Gemmatimonadales bacterium
CCGGCTGGCGTCGGAGTATCAGACGACGCCATCGGCCGAGACCGCGGCGCTGGCCCGCGCGTTCCGCGAGGTCGCGCCGGTCGAGCCGCCGGCGGAGCCGGTGCCGGCGCGGTCGCCGCTACCGGTCGCCGCGACCCCTCCGTCTCCCGCATCGCTCGCATCGCCGCCCCCCACCCGGCCCACCCGCTGGGTTCCCGTCGCCTTGGTCGCAACGCTCCTGCTCGCGACCGGTGCACTGGCGGTGTACGCCGGGCGTCCGGCGTCACCGACGCTGCTCTCGACCGGCCGCTTCGCCCCGCGCGACCGGGTGATCGTCGCCGACTTCGAGAGCCAGGGCCCGGACTCACTCCTGGCCGGCGTCGTGGCCGCAGCGATCCGGTTCCAGCTGTCCCAGTCGCCCGTGATCCGGGTCGAGAGCGCCGCCGCGGTGCAGGCCGCCCGCCGGCGGATGCAGGATCCCGATCCCCGGGCGCCGCTCAGCGACTCGCTGGCCCAGCTCCTCGCCGCGCGGGAGGGGCTTCGGCTCGTCGTCCGGGGCGGCGTCGCCCGGGTCGGCCGCGAGTGGATGGTGACGGCCCAGCTGCTCGACGCTGGGACCGGTGCGCCGATGGGGATGGTGCGCGAGTCGGCGGCGGACTCGAGCCGCCTGTTCGAGACAATCGACCGCGTCGCCTACGGGTTGCGCGAGCGGATCGGGGAGTCGGCGCGGATCCTCCGGACGGCGCCTCCGCTCCGTCAGGTCACCACCGGATCACTCCCGGCGCTGCAGCGTTGGTCGGCAGCGCAGACTGCGCTGAACGTAGAGGGCGACCGGCCCAAGGCCCGGCGGCTGCTGGAGGAGGCCGTGGCGCTGGATACGAGTTTCGCGCTGGCGTGGCGCGGTCTGAGCGTGCTGTACGGCAGCCTCGGCCCGCGCGAGGCCATGGTGGATGCCACCACCCGCGCCCACCGGTACCGCGACCGGCTCAGCGGCCGCGAGCGGCACCTGGTGGACGCCGAGTACTACGTGGTGGTGGCGCAGGACTTCCCCAAGGCGTTTGCCGCCTATGACTCGCAGCTCGTGGTGACCCCACAGGACCCCGGCCTCCTCGGCGCGGCCGCCTACCTGCACTTCCGGCTGCGGGAGTTCCAGCAGGCGGAATCGCTCTACCGGCGCGCCGTGGCAGGCGACTCGAGCATCTCGCCGCTCTACTTCGGCCTGATCGAATCCCGCATCAACCTGGGGCGGCTCGTCCCGGCCCGCCGGGGCCTCGACGCGTTCCGCGCCCGCTTCCCGGGCAACCGCTTCGACGAGTGGGAAGAGATCTATCTCGCGGTGGCGGCGGGCGCGTACGACTCGGCCGAGACCCACGCGCGACGCCTCCTGGCCGGCGCGCCGGAGGACGCCGACCATCGCGGCGAGGCGCTCCGGGCCCTGGCCAACCTGGCGCTGCTGCGTGGCCGGCTGGCCGAGTCGGCGCGGCTGCGCCATGAGGCGATGGCGGTGTACGAGGCGAACGGCGACCTGGGAGGCTACTGGCTCGAGGTGCTGACGCTCGCCACCGGCGAGCTCCGGTTCGCCCGCCGGCCCGACGAGGCGCGACGGATCGTGGACGACGCCCTCGCGCGGCACCCGCTCGACTCGCTCCAGCCAGGCGCCCGCCCGTACGTCCAGCTCGGGGTCCACTACGCCGGGCTCGGCGATCTCGACCGCGCGGCCGAGATGCAGGCCGCCCTCGAGCGCCTCGGCCTCACCCGCGGCCGCTTCGCCGAAGCCGAATGGCACCGCCTCCGCGGCACGATCCTCCTGGCCCGGCATCGCTACCTCGAAGCGCAGGCGGAGCTTCGGCAGGCCGCCGCGGGCGAGGAGTGCGCGCTGTGCAGCCTGCCGGCCCTGGGCCGGAGCTACGACCTCGCGGGCCGCGCCGATTCGGCGGCCGCGGTGTACGAGCGCTACCTCCGGACGCCGTGGATGAAGCGGCTGGAACTGGATGCCACCGAGCTGGCCCCGATCTACTTGCGGTTGACGGAACTGTACGGGGCGCGCGGGGATCGAGCGGAAGCGGAGGAGATGTCCCGGCGCGTGCAGTCGCTGTGGCGGGGAGGCGACGAACAGCTCGTCAGGGTGCTACGATGACGCGCGCCCTCATGAACGGATGCGGCGTGCAGTGGTACGCGTACTCCCCCGGCCGCTCGAACACCCGCTCGTAGCTCCGGCCCGGCTCGATGAGCCCCGAGTCGAAGCTCCCGTCTTCCGCCGTCACCGAGTGCTGCACCTGGTCGTCGTTGACCCACCGGACGCGCGTCCCCGCGCGCACGTGCAGCGCCGGCTCCCCGAACGCGAGGTTGGCGACGCGGATCACGATCGCGTTGCCGGCCGTTGCCGCCGCCCCGGAGTCGGCCGCCGGTGTCGGCGCCGTCTTCCCCCGACGTCCGAAGTAACGCGAGAGGGTGAACGGGATCGTGAACTCGAACCCTGCCATGTGCGCGCCCTTCACGCCGCGCGACGAGCCCTCGATCGAGCCGCTTTGGGTGTTTGTGACCTGGATCGAGAACGTGTGGGGGCTGTAGGGGATCCGGAGCTGCGCCCCGGCCCCCCACGCGGTGCCCAGGCCCGCACCGTCGGGCGCGTTCACCAGGCCGAATACGTCCCCTGCCAGGCTGAGCCAGCTCGTCACCCGCACGACGGCGCCTCCGCCCACGCCCCAGAGCGAGCGCTGCACATCGTAGCCCGAGGAGATCCCGCGCACGGTGCCGAGGAGGCGCGCCGGACCGATCCGGCGCGCGAGGCTCACCTCGCCATCCACGCTCTGCGGCGCGAAGGCGTAGCCGGCAGTGGCCGTCAGGTCGAGCGGGGCGCCGTGCGTCTGGCGGAGGAGCGGCCGACGGAGCGCGAGCTGGTATTCGTTGGGGATGCCGGTGAAGACGGTGGAGTTCGTGGCGTAGTCGAGGTCCACGTTGAAGCCGTACGGGAGCCCGGTGGCGAGCCGGAAGTTGGGGAAGCTGGTGACCTTCCGGAATGGCGGCGGACTCACCTCGAACCGGTGCAGGAAGTTGAACTGGATCACGCCGGGGGGCACGGTCCAGCCGTCGTCGAGGTTGGGCGTCCGGTCCACCACCGCCTGCGCGCCGGCGCCCCGCAGCGCGGCGAGGAGCAGGAAGGAGGCAATCGCGATCGCGCGCGTCATGGCGCGGTCACGGTCAGCGTCCCCTTCATGAACGGGTGAAGCGCGCAGTGGTAGGTGTAGGTCCCGGGCGCGGGCGCGGTGACCTGGAAGGCCCGGCCCTTGCCGAGCAGGCCCGACTCGAAGCTGTGCCCATCGTCGGCCGTGACGGTGTGCTGCACGTCGTCGCCGTTGGTCCAGGTGACGGTGGTGCCGGATGCCACCGACAGGGTCGGCGGCACGTAGGCGAAATTCGTGATCGCGACGGACTCCCCGCCACCGGCCGGACCCTCCGGGCCGGTGGGGGGGCGATCGCTGAAGCACCCGGCGAGCACGCCGAGGAGGGCGAGCGCCGCCGCCCGAGCGCTTCGGGTCATCGGGTCCTACTGCACCACGATGGTGCCAGACATCTGCGAGCCGTGGACGGCGCAGTCGTAGTGATAGGTGCCCGGCGTGTTGAAGGTCTGGGTGTAGGTCATGCCGCTGCCCGTCAGGTTGGTGCTGCTGGTGAAGGCGGGCGTGCCCTGGGACCGCACGCTGTGCGACGTGCTGCCGGTGCCGGTCCAGGTCCAGGTGACCGTCTGCCCCACGGCCACGGTGTCCTGCGCCGGATTGCGGGTGCCGTTGTGCCCGCTCTCGAAGAAGATGTTGCCGACCTTCACGGTCCCGACGGGGCCCCCGCCGCCCCCTCCGTCGCTCGGGCCGGTGCTGCTGCTGGAGCACCCGAGTGCCAGCGCCGCCGCAGCGGCCAGGATCCAGGTGCGGGTGCCGAAACGTCTGTTCATGGTCAACCACTTTCCGTCAAAATGGGTCAGCGCGCGTCCTGCGGCGCGCTCTCTGGTCTAGTATCGTCGAGAAGTCGTGTTACGAGTGATGGATCGTCCCACCCTCCTGCTCCGGCATGTTCCGCTGGCCCGCTTGCTTCCGTAAGGAGACGTGTGGACCTTATCTGTTATCACAGGTGTCGTCAACTGTTGTCACAGATGTGAACGTTCCTCCATCCCGCCGAGCCCATGCGCCACCTCCGAGAGATCATCAAGCAGCGGAAGCCGTTCGCGAGCCTCGAGCAGGAGGTCTTCCTCGAGGTGCTCCGGACGGGACATGCGCTGGTGCACGACCTGGTCGAGCTGCTCAAGCCCTACGGGCTGACCCAGCCGCAATACAATGTCCTGCGCATCCTGCGGGGCGCGGGCGCGGCGGGCCTGCCGACCGGCGAGGTCGGCGACCGGATGGTGGCGAGCCGCGAGCCCGACGTCACCAGGCTGCTGGTCCGGATGGAGGAGCGGGGGCTGCTGGAGCGCGAGCGCCGGACGGACAACCGCCGGGTCGTCACCGCACGAATCACGCGTGAGGGGCTACGGGTACTGAAGGCGCTCGACGGGCCGGTCGCAGAGATGCATGCCACGCAGCTCCGGCACATGAGCCGGCGCGAGCTCGAGCTCCTGGCCGGACTGCTCGAGCGGGTGCGGCAGGAGGGTGACGGGAAGGGGGGAGGGGCGTGAGCTGTTGACTGTTACCTTCTCGCGCCCGTGATCCCCAGCAGCCGCCGCTCCACCGGGTCGTAAGTCACCAGGAGCACGCTCCCGGCACCCAGTCGCATCGCGGTATCGAACCGAAGCCGGGGCGGCAATCGCTCGCCGCGCTGGCGCCGCAGCCCCTCGTCGTCCGGCTCTTCCGCCTCGTCCTCGTCCCGGGTGCTGTCCATGCGCGCCACCTCCACGGCGATAGCGTGCGCGCCCGGCGCGAGGCGGTACTCCCGCAGCATGTGAATGGAGCGGTCCCCACGCAGCCCTCCGCCCGTCACGCTGTCGGTCGAGAGCGCAACTCCGTCGTCCGACACCCGGACCATATAGCGGGCCGAGCGCCCCTCGCATTCGACCCGCTGCCGCATGTGCGCCGGCAGTTTCGCGAGCTCGGAGTCGCTCAGCTCGCGGCAGTGCTCGATCCGCGCCGGCCGGCCGCTCCACGACAGGCGGAGCAGCGCCGCCTCGTCCGCCCGGCCGTACGGTACGCGCGAGAGCGCGACGATGGCGCCGGCGACGCCGGCCGCGACCAGGGCGCCGGCCACGCGCCGAAGGCCCGCCGTCATCGCCGTGCCTTCGGCGCGGGCAGGGGGGGCCGCTCGCAGGTGAGGTCCAGCTCCGCGGCCGCCCCGGGCGCAGATCCGCGCAGCTGCTCGAGCGACGCCCGGAAGCGCCGCACCGCCGCGGCTACGGCGCCGGCCTCATCCGCGGCCGCGGCCACGACCGCCACCCGCCGCCGGTCCACTCGCGCCTGCAGCTCCGCCTCTCGCCCTCCGTCGATCCGCGCGGCCAGCCAGCGCGCGCCCTCGCGATTGCGGCAGTCGCGGGCCGGGCAGGGCAGCACCAGCACGCCGGCCGCGCCGCCGCGGACGAGCAGCTCGACCACGGAGGTGTGGAGGTTGCCGGCGCAGTCCACCGGGTACACCGTGGCGCCCTCGGCGCGGAGAAGGGAGGCGAGCGCGCCCGCGCCGTACTCGCACGCCACGGCGACGATCTCACCGGGACGGCGGGCCGGGTCGGTCAGGTAGGCACGCACCCGCTCCACCTGGTCGCGGCCGTTGCGGCCCGGCGGCCCGACACCCATCGGCGCGCACGACCCCGCGCAGATCCCGCAGCTCACGCAGCGATCGGGGTCCACCCGGGCCACCACCTCGGCGCGGCCGTCCGCCCGCGGCACCATCGTGATCGCGTCATAGGGACAGTCCCACGAGCACTGCCAGCAGCCCACGCAGATCGCCTCGTCCACTACCGACGGCGGGCGCGTCCCCTCGCGCGGCCGTGTCCAGCGCGGCACACGCAGCAGCAGTGCCGTGGCGACCAGCCCCACGAGCCAGACCGATCCCGGGGCGAACCGGCCGGTGAGCGGGAGCCAGCCGCCGTAGAACCAGTCCAGGGTGACCCTGCCCGGCAGCGCGAAGGCAGTTCCTTCCGGCTCCATGGGAAGCGGCGCCGCGAGGGCGGCGAGCGTGAGCAGGCCCACGACGCCCCAGGCCAGCGGCTTCGGCGGCAGCAGCAGAGGGCGCGCGAGCCGTGACACGTGGAGCCAGAGCGCGGCGCCCATCCCGAGCGGCACCGCGATGTGGAGAAAGAGCGTGAGAAAGAAGAAGGTGCCCGGGACGGGACGCTCGCCGACGAACGTGCGGCTCACCGGCTCCGACAGGATCGGGAGCGCGTCGAGGATCCGCGCGCCTTCCACCGCGAGCGCGCGGCCGAACTCGTCCCAGACCAGTACGAAGCCCGTGACCCCGCAGGCCAGCAGCAGGACGAGCAGCACGAGCCCCGTCACCCACGCCAGCACGCGCGGTCCCCAGGTGCGGCGCTGCACCACGATGCGGGTGGCGTGGACCAGCGTCGCGACCAGCGCCGCGTCCGAAGCGTAGCGATGCAGCCCCCGCACCCAGCGGCCGATCCACGGGTCGCTCGTGATGCCGCGGACCGAGGCCCAGGGGGCGCCGACCCGATAGAACAGGACCAGCCAGAGCCCGGTCGCGAGCAGCACGAGCAGGAGAGCCACGGCGATGGTGCCGCTCTGATAGAGGGGGTTCCGGCTCGAGCCGTACAAACGGTTGGCCAGGGCGTCGGCTGCGGCGAGGAGCCGACGCCCAGGATGATCGGCGAGGGGCATGAAGGACACAATAATAGGTGTGCCGCCGGCGTCAGTGTGAAGCCCCAATGAATTCCGTATGAAGACGCCGCCGCCCCGCTTGCGCGCCACCGCTTCGACGCCCATTGTCGTGAATCCCACCGACAATCCGACCGCTCCAAGGAGGCGTCATGACGCAGGGTTCACCTGCACCCAAGGGCGACCCGCCGACGATCCCGCTCGGCCAGCGGCTGTTCGACAACGTGTTCCTGCTCCTGATCGCAGGCATCGTCGTCATGGCGGTGCTCTATACCGGGTGGGGACTGTGGGAGGTCCTCACCCTTCCCGCCGCGAAGCTGCCGTGAGGAGCCGCCATGACGCCTGAGACGCACACCGGGCTCGATGCGCCCGCCGGCATCTGGTGGAGGCCGGCCCATCGCACCGAGAAGCTCTGGGTCGCCATCGCTTTCGGCTGGTGCATGGTGCTCTTCGCCATGATGCCGCTCTGGCACCTCAAGGGCGGGCAGAACCCGTCGGGCATCCGCCGCCGCACCACCCCCGCCGCCTATTTCCAGCGCACCCAGGAGTTCATCAAGCAGTACAAGGTCGGCGACGACCGCGGCATGCCGATCGTGGAGCCGCCGGCCGGCAGCGACGTGTATCTCGCCGGGATGACCTTTCAGTGGACGCCGATCCTGCGGCTGCGGCAGGGGGCCCAGTACACCCTCCACATCTCGTCGCTGGACGTGAACCACGGGTTCTCGCTGTTTCCGGTGAACGTGAACTTCCAGGTCGTCCCCGGCTACGACTACGGGCTCCGGGTCACGCCCACCGAGGCCGGCGACTACCGGATCATCTGCAACGAGTTCTGCGGGATCGGCCACCACACGATGGTGGGCCGGGTGATCGTCCTAGACAGCGCGGGCCGCGAAGTCGCCCGGTCCCAGGAGGCCCGATGAGCGCCACCGTACCGGCCGGCGCGTCCGGCCAGCTCGAGCGTCCCGGCTTCCGCCGGTGCCCCGTTCTGGGTCGGCAGATCCATCTCCCGGCCGAAAGCCTGGTGAAGGCCAACGCGGTCGTCTCGATCGTGGCCCTCCTGGTCGGAGCGATCGCGGCGATCCTGCTGGTGCTCACCCGCTGGCAGGCGGTGCACCTGCTGCCCGCCGAGTGGTTCTACCGGGTGCTCACCGCGCACGGGATGAGCATGCTCATCTTCTTCATCATCTTCTTCGAGATGGCCGTGCTCCACTTCACCAGCACGGCGCTGATCGATGCCCGCGTCGCGGCGCCGAAGCTGGGCTGGGCCGCCTTCGGCCTCATGACCGGGGGCGCCCTGCTCACCGAGGTGATCATCTGGATGGGGAAGGCGGACGTGCTCTTCACGTCCTACGTCCCCCTCCGCGCCGACCCGCTCTACTACCTGGGGATCATCCTGTTCGCCGTGGGCGCGCTGATCGTGGTCGGCATCTTCTTCGCCAACCTCGTGGTCGCCAAGCGCGAGCGGACCTACACCGGCTCGCTGCCCCTGGTGGTGTACGGCGCGGTGACGGCGGCGATCATCGCCGCCATCACGCTGCTCCACGGCGCTGCCATCTACGTCCCGACGTTCCTCTGGTCGCTGGGCCTGATGAAGGTGGATCCCGAGGTCTACCGGCTGATCTGGTGGGCGCTCGGCCACTCCTCCCAGCAGATCAACGTGGCCGCCATGGTGGCGATCTGGTACATGCTCGGCGCGCTGACCGTCGGGGCGGTGGTGCTGAACGAGAAGATCAGCCGGCTCGCGTTCGTGCTCTACATCCTGTTCATCTCCATGGCCTCGGCGCACCACCTGCTGGTGGACCCGGGCATGGGGCCGGCCTGGAAGGTGGTGAACACCAGCTACTTCATGTACATGGCCGTGCTGGCCAGCATGATCCACGGTTTCACCGTCCCGGCGGGGATGGAGCTGGGCCAGCGGCTCCGGGGCGTGGGGACCGGGATGTTCGGCTGGCTCCGCCACGCGCCGTGGGGCGACCCGGGGTTCAGCTCGCTGGTCCTCTCGGTCGTGGTGTTCGGATTCGTCGGCGGGATCACCGGGGTGACGATCGGCACCGAGCAGATCAACATCATCGTGCACAACACGCTGCGCTCGCCCGGACACTTTCACGCCACGGTCGTGAGCGGCACGGCCATGGCGTTCATGGGGGCGACCTACTACCTCCTCCCGCTGGTGTTCCGGCGGAAGGTGGCGCTCTGGAGATTCGCCCGGGTGCAGCCGTACATGTTCGCGGGCGGGATGCTCGTGTTCACCGTGTTCATGACCTTCGCCGGCAGCTTCGGCGTGCCCCGCCGGCACTGGGACATCAGCTTCAGCCAGGCGCCGTTCGATGTGGCGTTCGATCCCGCCGTGGACCTCATCCTGGCCGTCATGGCGATCGGCGGGCTCACAGCCGCCACTGCCGCGCTCGGGTTCGTCGCCATCGCCGTCAAGTCGGTCTTCTTCGGCGAGCCGCTCGGCGCCATCACCGAGGGCGTCGAGATGCGAGGCGTGCCGCACGGTATCACCCATCCGCCGCGGCACGCGGCGAACGTGGACGAGCTCAACGCCGCGCTGCATGCCCCGGGACGCGGCATCCTCGGGCCGGCCCCCGGCACGCTGATGGTGGTGTTCATCTTCCTGGCGGCGTTCATGCTCTACTTCTTCGTCAACTGGAAGCTGCTGTCGTTTGTCTGGAAGATCGGCTGACCGGATGACGCCGCGCGGCGCGCTCGCACTGGGCGCGCTCGCGGTGATCCTGGCGGTGACGGCGTGCTGGTGGGCGCTGGCCCTCTGGCCGATGCCCGCGGCGGCGCCGGAGTGGCTCGCCCGGACCCGCCAGGTCTGCTTCGGCGCGGGCCGCGACACCCTGCCAGATGCGGGCGGGTGGATCCTGCTCATCGGCGAGCCGATCGGGCTCGCCATCGTGCTGGCGGTGATCTGGGGCGGCGAGCTGCTCGAGGGCCTGACGCTGGCCATGCGTCGCCCGCTGGGGCGGGTCATGCTGGCCGGAACCGCTCTCGGGATCCTGGCCGGGCTCGGTACCGCCGCCCGGATCATCGCCGAGGCGCGTGGTGAGCCATTCGCGCTCGGGAGCGGACCGGACGTGACGGAGACCCTGGCCTCGAGCCGGGTGAACGACCCGGCGCCGGCCCTGGGCCTGGTGGATCAGCGCGGGGACTCGATCACCCTGGCCCGGCTCCAGGGCCGGCCGGTGATCGTGACCTTCGCCTTCGGGCACTGCACCCCGGTCTGCCCCGTCACTGTCCGCGCGGCTCGCGCGGCCGCCGAGCGGCTGCGCCCGCAGGGGGCGGTGCTGCTGGTCGTGACGCTCGACCCGTGGCGCGATACCCCGTCCCGCCTGGCCTCCGTGGCCGCCGAGTGGCAGCTCGGGGAGGGGATGCACGTGTTGAGCGGGGACATCGCCACCGTCGAACACACGCTCAGCGCGTGGCGGGTGCCCCGCGCGCGCAATCCGGCGACCGGTGACCTCTCCCATCCCACGATGGTCTACGTGGTGAGCCCCGCGGGGCGCATCACCTACGCCCTCGGCGCCGACACGGACGCGATCGTGGCGGCGGTCAGCGCGCTCCAGGAGGAGTCGCAGGCCTTCCGCGCGAGGCCGGGCGGCACCTGACGCCGCCGCTCATTCCCGCTGTAGCTTACCACCGTGGCCCCCGCCTCCTCCGAACACCTGAACCGCCTCGCTCCCGCCCTCGCGGGCCGCTATGCCCTCGAGCGCGAGCTCGGCCGCGGCGGCATGGCCACCGTCTACCTGGCCGACGACCTCAAGCACCACCGCAAGGTGGCCATCAAGGTCCTCCGCCCCGAGCTCGGCTCGCTGCTCGGCGCCGACCGGTTCACCCGCGAGATCCGGATCGCCGCGGCGCTCAACCATCCGCATATCCTCCCACTGCACGACTCGGGGCAGATCCCCGCCGCGGCCGGCAAGGGGGAATTGCTGTACTACGTCATGCCGTTCGTGGCCGGTGACTCGCTCCGGCGGCGACTCGCCCGCGAGGGGCCGCTTCAGGTCGACGAGGCCATTCGGCTGATCCGGCAGGCCGCCGCGGCACTCCATCACGCGCACCAGCAGGGCGTGATCCACCGCGACATCAAGCCCGAGAACATTCTATTGCACGAGGGCGAGGCCATGGTGGCCGACTTCGGCATCGCGCTCGCCGCCGACGCGGCCGGTGCCGCCGCCGGCGACCGGCTCACCGAGGCCGGCCTCATGGTAGGCACGCCGGAGTACATGAGTCCCGAGCAGGGGGCCGGCGAGCGCCAGCTCGATGCCACGAGCGACGTGTACAGCCTCGCCTGCGTGCTCTACGAGCTCCTGGCCGGCGAGCCGCCCCACCGGGGCGACACGCCGCGGATGGTGATCGCCCGGCGGTTCACCGACCCGGCCCCGCGGGTGCGCCGGCTCCGGCCGGCTGTGCCGGCGGGAGTGGAACAGGCGCTCATGCGCGCGCTCGCCCTGGAGCCAGCGGAGCGCTTCCCGACGGCCGCGGCCTTCGCGGAGGCGCTCGCCGCGCCGCCCACGGTCCTCATGGCGGTGGCGGCGGGACTGCCCTCCGTCGCCGTGCTGCCGTTCGCCAGCCTGAGTGCCGATCCGGAGAACGAATTCTTCGCCGATGGGATCACTGAGGACGTGATCGCCCAGCTCTCGAAGATCCGCGCGCTCAAGGTCATCTCGCGCAGCTCGGTCATGCCGTTCAAGGGCGGCGACAAGGGCCACCGTGCCATCGGCGCGGCCCTCGACGTGGACACGCTGCTCGAGGGAAGCGTCCGCCGGGCCGGCGACCGGGTGCGGATCGTGGCCCAGCTCATCGACGCGGCGACCGACCGGCACCTCTGGGCCGAGACGTATGACCGGCAGCTCACCGACATCTTCGCCATCCAGACCGACGTCGCGCTCCAGATCGCGGCCGCGCTCCGGGCGGAGCTGTCGGGGGACGAGCAGACCCGGATTCACCGCGAGCCCACGGCCGACCTCCACGCGTACCAGCTCTACCTCCAGGGACGGCACTGCTATACCCGGTACACCGACGAGAGCATCCAGAAAGGCATCGGCTACTACCAGCGGGCGATCGCGGCGGACCCCTCGTATGCCCTGGCGCATGCCGGCGTCGCCCTCGCCTACGCAGAGCTGGCGGCGGGCGCGGGGGGCGGCACGATGCGTCCCGACGAGGCGTACCACAAGGGCATGGAGGCCGTCACCACGGCGCTCGCGCTCGATGCCGAACTCGGCGAGGCGCACGCGGTGCTGGGACTGCTCCGGATGGTCCACGACTTCGACTGGGCCGGCGCCGAGGCGGAATTCAAGCTGGCGCTCGAGCTGAGCCCGGGCGCCGCCGACGTCTATGATCACTACGGCTGGCTCTGCGGCGCACTCGAGCGCTGGGACGAGGCGCTCGCGCTGGTGCGGCGGGCGCAGGAGCTCGACCCGCTGACCCACCGCGCGGACGTCGCCGCCACGTTGCTGCGCGCTGGGAGGACGGAGGAGGCGCTGCAGGAGGCGCTCCGCTCCATCGAGTTCGATCCGGAATATGGGCGCGGCCGCTCGACGCTGGCGTGGGCCTACCTCAGGAGCGGGCTCACGGACCGCGGCCTGGCGGAGCTAGAGCATGCGGTCCGGTTGAACCCCGGGCAGCCGTTGTTCCTGGCGCAGCTTGGCCAGGCGTACGGGATGACCGGGAAGACGGAGCAGGCGCGGGAGGTGCTGAAACGGCTGGAGGCGATGTCCCGGGAGCAGTTCGTGTCGCCCTATCACATGGCGTACGTGTATACCGGGCTGGGGGAGACCGAGACGGCCATCGGATGGCTGGAGCGGGCCTACGACGAACGGACGGGCAACGTGTACGGGGTGAAGGGGTCGTTCCTGTTCACGTCGCTCCGCGGTCATCCCCGGTTTCAGGCGCTCCTGCGAAAGCTGAACCTGGCCTGAGACCCCCGCCGGCGGAGGTGGCGGGATTTCCGGGGAATCTGCGCATCAGAGGGCGTTGGCAGGATACACCGACACCCGCTCGATCCGGAGGCTCCCAATGTTCGCCCGCTCTTCGACGCTCGGCCTGGTCGCCGCCGTGGCGTTCACCCTGCCGTCCAATCCCTCCACCACGCTCACGCTCCACTCCAGCGGGGCCGTTCGCCTGGCGGTCACCGGGACGGACGCCCGGTACGGGCTGTCGCCCGAGCTGGAGGACGGCAAGCCCATCATGGCCGTCACGCTCGGCGCAACCGGCAGTGGAAGCGCGCTCTGGCTCTACACCCAGGGCGACGAGCTGCCGCGGGTCGGGCGGTACCCGATTGCGTTCTCCTGGGACCACGCCGCCGGCACGGCGGAGCCGCGGTGGTTCCACGCCTGCTTCATCGCGGGGACCACGGAGCGGCCGGCAGGCGTGTTCCACGGCCAGTCGGGGTGGGTCACGATCACCGACGCGGCCCCGGGACACCTGGCCGGCGAGTTCGAGCTGCGGGCGCGCGGCTTCCTGGTGTCGAACGAGGCGGACGAAGACCAGTGGGTGACCGTGCGGGGGTCGTTCACGGCGGATGGGGATACCGCGATCGCGTGGTTTCACACCGTGTCGAGGTAGGTCGACAACAGAGATACGGCAGCCGATTCTCCGTCTGCCGTATCTCCCGCCGTCCGCCGGCGTCAGGGATACCAGTTCGCTCCGAACTGGAGCCGCGTCGTCGTGGTGTTGTCGAGTGGACCGGTGACCTGTTTCTGGCCGGCCACTTTGACGTTGCTCATCTTGCCGACGCCGACGCTGAGCCCGCCGTCGAGCGCGAGCTTGGGCGACACGAAGTACTGCACCCCGCCGCTCGCACCGACCGCAAGCCCCGAGAGCGAGAGATCGGCCGACTGGCCGGTGTCGAAGTCGTCGATTGTGCTGGTGAGGGTTCGCCGCCCCACCCAGGCGCCGACATAGGGCGTCAGCCGGCTTCCGCGCACCGGGAAGGTCAAGTGCGCGCCCGCCTCGAGGTGGGTCAGCCCGAAATCGCCTTCGAGCCCGAACACGTCGATGGGCTGCTTGGCCAGCTCGAAGCCGGCGTAGGCGGTGAGCCGAGGCGTGATCATGTAGCCCACCTGGACGCCACCGCCCAGACCGCTCGATGTCTTGAGGTCGCCCACGTCGCCGGTGCCCACCGAGGTGCCGAGGGCCATCACCGAGTGGCCGTTGATGACCCACCGGGACGGCGGGCGGACCGCGTGCGACCGCTGGGCGTGGGCCGAGCCGGTGGCGGCGAGCGAGGCGACGAGAACTGCGAGAATGATCCGCTGCATTGGTATCCGCTCCTTCTGAGTGAGAGGTGTCAGCCGACGCGCTGGAAGGCGAACACGGTGTCCGCGCGGCCGTCGCCGTCGAAGTCGTAGTTGATGGCGACGACGCCGTCGGTCGCGATGGCCGAGAAGGAGTCGCCCCAGGTCGCCGAGTTGAAGGTCAGCGCCAGCGAGCCCCCGGCACTGCCGGCCTGCTTGAACTCGCCGCTGTCCTGGAGCTCGAACTGGGACTTGTCGTCCGTGTACTGGAGATCCAGGGCGAAGGTCTGCAGCGCGTCGAGCGTGAGACTGGTCCCGGCGTCGAAGCGGTAGAGGCCGATCACGGCGCCGTCGGGATTGGCGATCGTCACCAGCTGGCCGGGCTTCGAGCTGTTGATCTGCACGAGCGCGTAGGTGCCGGTGATGCCGGGGTTCTGCGGGCCCGGCTGCGGTGCCGGCAGTGGGCCGGGAGCGGGCCCGGGATCGGGCGTCGGGCCGGGTAGGGGGCCGGGCTGCTGGCTGGGCGGATCGTTCGGCGCGGTGGCGTCGCCGCCGCCGCCCGAGCAGGCGGGCAGCATGAGGGCGAGCGCGCAGCCGAGGCCGTAGACCAGCCGGCGGTGCAGGGAAGAGCAGTACGGCATCTGGGTCTCCTTCCGAGTGAGTGAGGCGTGCGGTGCTCGGAGAGGTGTACGCAGAGCCGTCAGCGGGATTCTCACCCGCGGATGCCGGCCACCGGGCAACGGTGCGGTTCGTGGAGCGGCTCTATCGCGAGCTGGCGCGGGGAAAGCCGGTCGCCGAGGCGCTGCGCGGCGCCAAGCTGGCATCGCTCGCCGCCGGCGACCCGGTGGGGACGTGGGCGGCGTTCAGCGTGGTGGGAGATCCGACGGTGGTAGTGCCACTGGGCGACCCGGTGCGGCGGATGTGGTGGGGTTAGGTGGACGGTCTGGTGGTGGTGATCGCTGTGGTGGCGCGCGGTGGC
>DASSYY010000085.1:0-2683 GCA_035703025.1 Gemmatimonadales bacterium
CGGACGGCGCCGTAACGGAACGAGCCGAGGACCTTGCCACGGCGGCCGAGTCGTCTGACCGTGAACCGTGCCGTGCCGGCCTCGGATACGGAGTAGATGACCTTGGCACCGGCCCGGCGTCCGATGCTCGTGGGCCGTCCCGGCACCACGTCGAAGCTCTTGGGTGTTACGCGAAGCCGCGTGACGACCGGTCGACCGGGTCGATCCGGCCGGTTCGAGCAGCCGGTCTGACCGGGCCCGCCGGTCTGACCGGGCCCGCCGGTCTGACCGGGCCCTCCCGTTTGTCCGGGCCCGCCGGTCTGTCCGGGCCCGCCGGTCTGACCCGGTCCTCCGGTCTGCCCGGGCCCTGTGTTCCCCGGCGGACCACATCCCGTCTGGCCCGGTGTCTGGCCGGGCCGTTGTGCCCATGCAAGTGACGACCCGAGAGCGGTGACGGTCGTGACCAGCACTGCCGTCGTGCGCAGCGATCGCACGTCACGGACGCTACGGGAAGGGTCCTGACCAGTCAACCGCCCTCCACCTGTGCGAGGAGCTCAGCGGCACCGTGTCGCCAACCGCGGCTCGGTCCGGCAGCCCTCGAGCGAGAGCGCGGTTCGCCGGTAGGCACGCAACGCCGGCTTCGAGCGAACCCGCGTCGCCTGGAGGTGGCGAAGGCCGGCGTAATCGAACGGGTAGCTCTGGCTGGTCTCGCGCGTCAGCCACGTGTACCAGTACACCCTCCGGATGCCCAACCTCCGGCGGTGAGCGGCGAGCAACCGGAGCGCGCGCGTCAAGCGCCGCGCCTGACCGCGTTCATCTGTCTCGTAGCCGTAGCGCACCGGGATCAGCCCGAGCGAGGACGGCCAGCTGAGCTCGGAGAGCAGGAGCGGCTTGCTCGCATCCCCGTGGCGCGCCATCACGATCCTGTTGCGCTCGAGGATCCGAAGCACGGCGTCAGGCCTGCGCGTGAACGGATGCAGCGCGACCGCGTCGAACCAGCGGCGCCCGCCTGCCCTGTACACCTGCTCGAGCGCATCCCAGCTGTCGTAGACGAGCCCCGCGAGGACGATCCGCGCCCGCGGATCCGCCCGCCTGAGCTCCAGACGCGTAGCTCGAAGCAGCCCGACATAGTCCGACGCGAACGGCTGGTCGAGCCAGAAGCCCGGCATGGTGGGCTCGTTCCACAGCTGCCATTCGGTCAACGCCTGTCGCCGCAGCCGCGGACGCTCGCGCCAGAAACTGCCGCGTTCGCCATAGCGCTCTGCCAGCACGCGCACGAACCGGGCGTAGTCCCGCGGATCCGCCGGTGGCGCTGCGAAACCACCCGGGAAACGTGCGGCCCAGGCGGGCGCTTGCAGCACCACGGGCAACACCGACAGCCCGCGCGCGGCCGCCAGCCCAACGATCCGGTCGGTGGCACCGAAATCGGTCGGCACACCGGCGCCGTCGCGAAAGCGCCCGGTCTCGGTCGCCGGCACCTCCTCCCAGGAACGATACGGCTGCATCGGCGCCCAGTAGAAGCTCCGGCGAATCGACTCGACGCCGGCCGCGACCATGCGATCGAGCTCCCCGCCCAAGCTCGTGTGCGCCCGAGCCAAGGTCTCCTCCTCGAACAGCGGACCATCGGCGACCGTTCCGAGGAAGCGCGCTGGGACCTGCCTCTCGGGCCCAGCGGCGGCGGCCCCCGGAGCGCACGCGAGGCCGCAGGCCGCCACGGCTGCAGCTACCAAGCTCCCATAGCCGAGGCGGCGAGGGATGTGCCGCACCAGGTTCATCCTCGAGCCCCTCAAAGAGGGCGACTATCTCAGGCTGCCTCGGAGCAGGCAATCCCGGGACGAGGCGTGGCCCGCCATCGGCCATCGACGGTCAGGAGAGCGACCGCCGGTTGACCCGGCAAATGGTTCCTACGACTCTACGGGTCCTCCCGGTGGCTGGACCGTGGCAATCACCGATGCGCAGCGCGCATCGCCCCCAGACCATTCGAAGCGTGCGATCCCGCGAAGCCGAGCTCTCAGCACGTCTCGCCGACGCCCGCGGCCGGGAGGTGGTGTTCGTCGCTCACTGCCTGCTCGACGAGAACGCCCGCTACCTCGGCGGCGCCTTCCACTCCGGCGCCGTGCCCGAGCTCATCGAGCTGCTGCAGCGCGGCGTGGGCGTCGTCCAGATGCCATGCCCGGAGCAGCGAGCCTGGGGCGGCCTGCTCAAGCCCTGGATGATCCGCGCCTACGGGCTGCGCGACAGCCGGCTCTACCCCATACGCGGTCCGCTGTTCCGCCTGTTCGTCGCACACACGCGGCTCCGCTACCGCCTGCTCGCCCGCCGCACGGCCCGCGAGATCGAGGACTTCCGCCGTGCCGGCGTGCGCGTGCTCGGGGTCGTCGGCAGCGGCGGCTCACCCTCCTGCGGCGCCAACACGACCCTCGACCTCCGCGAGGCATTCGAGATCGTCGCATCCTGCCCGCTTGCCCGGATCGACCGCGCCACGGTCAACGAGCGCGTGGTCATCGGCTGCCGAACGCCCGGCGAGGGACTCTTCAACCGCGCGCTCAAGCGCGAACTCGCACGCCGCGGCATCGCCGTCCCGTTCGTGGACTTCGACCTCGCCGGCGAAATGCGGGGCACACACCAAGACGTCTTCGAGCACCTTCGGATGCCATGACCGATCCGTCTCGCTCGGCGTCGTAGGCCGCTCGACGAGCCCGCG
>DASSYY010000059.1:0-4361 GCA_035703025.1 Gemmatimonadales bacterium
CGGCGCCAAGCGTCGGCCGCCTTGCGGAACACCTCGCCCTGCGTGGGATAGGGGTGAATCGTGGCGCCGATCTTCGCGAGGCCGACGCCGGCGGTGATCGCCAGGGCGATCTCGCCGATCATGTCGCCGGCGTGCTCGGCCACCAGAGTCGCGCCCAGGATGCGGTCGGTGCCCTGTTCGAGATGCACCCGGAGGAACCCGTCCTCCTGCCCGTCCAGCACTGCCCGGTCGACCTCGTGGAGCGGCACCGTGATGGTCTGCACCCGGTGGCCGGCCGAGGTCGCGGCGGCCTCGGACATCCCGACGTGCGCCACCTCCGGCGTGGTGTACGTGGCCCACGGCATGACGAGTCGGCTGGCCTTCCCACCGCCGATACCGAAGAACAGGGCGTTGGCCACCACCAGCCGCGCCGTTGCATCGGCCGCGTGGGTGAACTGGTACCTCGAGCAGATGTCGCCGACCGCGAACACGCGCGGATTGCTCGTTCGGAGGCGGTCGTCGACTGTGACGCCCCGGTTGTCGTATGCCACGCCCGCCGCCTCGAGGTCGAGACCCTCGACATTCGGCGCTCGCCCGACCGCCACGAGCACCTGATCGCCGGCGATCTCCTCCGTTCGGCCGCCAACCTCCACGTAGACCACGCGCTCGCCGCTGCGCGACTCCGCCCGGGCGATCCTGGCACCGTGCACCACCCGCACGCCATTCGCCTCCATGGCCCGCTCCACGATCAGCGCCGCGTCCGCATCCTCGCGCGGCAGGATCTGCGACCCCCGGTTGATGACCGTCACCACCGAGCCGAAGCGCGCGAACGCCTGGGCCATCTCGCAACCGATCGGCCCGGCGCCGATGACGGTGAGCCGGCGCGGCAGCTCGGTCAGGGTGAAGATGGTCTCGTTCGTCAGGTACCCGATGCCGTCGAGCCCGGGAATCGGCGGAGCCGCTGCCCGCGCTCCCGTCGCGATCACGGCGCGGCGGAACCGGAGTGCCCGGCCATTCACGATTGCCGTGTCCCGCGCGGTGAAGCGGCCCTCGCCGAGAAAGACGTCCACGCCGAGGTCCCGGTACCGCGGTGCGCCGTCGATGCGGCTGATGCCGGCTCGGAGCCGGCGCATCCGGGCCATGGCCTCGCCGAAGTCGCCCGGGCCGCTGACGGCCGGGCCGCCGAACCGCCGCCTCGACTCCGCCGCGGTCTGCCACGAGCGCGCCGGGCCGATGACGCCTTTCGACGGGACGCAGCCCACGTTCAGGCAGTCCCCGCCCATCAGGTACCGCTCGACCAGGGCCACGCGCGCCCCGAGCCCGGCGGCAATCGACGCGGTCACGAGCCCCGCCGTCCCGGCGCCGATCACGACCAGGTGATAGCGCTCCCGCGGTTCCGGATCGACCCAACCGTCCGGATGCACGTTGGCGACGAGCTCCTGGTTGTACCGGTCGTACGGCTCGACCCGGACGTCGCCTGCACGGCCCTCGGTGGCGGCGCCGCTGTCAGCCGGCGTCATGGTCGCCATCGGTCACCTCCCGGAGAGCGCGGCGCGCGGTGCGGGTCACCAGCGTCGTCACCACCACCGTGGCGACGAGCCCCAGCGTCACCACGCCGTAGTATGCTGGCCCGTGACGCACGGGCGCGCCTCCGGCCAGCCGCGCGACGTCGCCCGCGACTTTGCCGTAGTACACGTAGAGCAGCGTGCCGGGAAGCATCCCGATCGACGCCACCAGATAGTCCACGAACCGCACCCGGGTGAGGCCGAGCGCGTAGTTGAGCAGGTTGAACGGAAACACCGGAGAGAGCCGGAGCAGCAGCACGATCCTTCGCCCCTGCGTGCCGATGGCGCGGTCGATCGCCGCGAACCGCTCGTTGCCTGCCAGTCGGCGCTCGATGAGCCCGCGTGCGAGGTAGCGCGAGACGAGGAACGCGCCCGATGCGCCGAGGGTTGCGGCCACCAGCACGAGCGCCGTCCCCTTGCCCAGCCCGAAGATGGCACCGGCGGCCAGCGTCAGGAGTGAGCCTGGCACGAAAGCCACCGTGGCGAGCGCATAGCCGGCGACGAAGGCCACCGGCCCCCAGACGCCGAGCCCGTCGACCCACGTGGTGAAGGCGGGGATGAGCGCGCCGAGCTTGCGGCCGGCGACGAGCAGCAGGGCCACTGCGGCAACGGCCATCAACGCGCGGAGCATGGAGAGCCGGCGCTGCGAAGCCGCGGTGCTGGAGGAAGGAGGATGCATGACCTGGGTCGACATGATGCGAGCCACACTCCGGGTGCAGGGCCGTGGGATACCTGGATATCCGGCTCAACGCCGGCCGGAGCGTCCCGGTTCCTCGCCGCTTCCCCGTCCCAGCCCTGCTTCCGTCGCCAGCCTCTACGCGGCGCTGATCGGATGGCCTGCGGCACTCCATTCGGTGTATCCGCCGCCGTACAGCCGGAGATCCGACACCCCGCGCGCCCCGAGCAGCGACGCCGCGATGGCGGCGCGCGCGCCGGCCTGACAGTGTACCACGAGCGGACGCACCGGCGGCAGGTCTGACAGGCGCGACTGGAGCTCGCCGAGCGGGATGTTGACCGCGCCCGGCAGGTGCCCGGCTGCCCACTCCGCCGCCGTGCGCACATCGAGGACGCCGGCACGCCCGTTACCGACCGCGGCGGCGAGCTCCAGGTGGCCGATGCCGGCAATCGTCTGCAGCGGCCCCCGCCCCGCGCGCCACTCCTCGAGGACCTCGGGGCCCGCCACGCCGCCGACCCGGTCGAGCCCGATCCCGGCGAGCCCCCGAATCAGGCCCGCTGTCGCGTGGCCGGTGCTGTCGTCCACCAGGAGATAGAGCTCGCGATCGTACGGCAGCAGCCATCCCGCCCAGGTCGTGAACGCCCGCCCCGCCGGGATGTTGATCGTGCCCGGGATGGCCTGAGCGAGGAATTCCCGCGCGGGACGCGCGTCCACCACGACCCCACCCGATGCGAGAGCCCGGGCCACGCCCGCCGCATCCAGCGGCCGCGGTGAGGGCAGCGAGCCGAGCACGCGCGGGCCGTCGCGGTTGATCCGCTTCATCTGCGCGAAGTAGGGCGGCGGCTCGGGTTGTCCGGCGAGGACGGCCCGTACGAACTCCTCCTCGTCGCGGACGCCGAACGCCCAGTTGAACCGCCGCTCGTAACCGAGGGTCGTCTGGGGGACCGCCCCGAGCGCCTTCCCGCAAGCCGAGCCGGCCCCGTGACCGGGCCAGAGCTGGAGCCAGTCCGGCAGCGGGGCCAGCCGCTGGAGCGAGTGGAAGAGCTGGCGGGCGGAGGTCGCCGCCGTACCCGCCTGGTGCGCCGCGCGCTCGAGCAGGTCCGGCCGGCCGACGTCACCCACGAAGACGAAGTCGCCGGTGAGGGCGCCCATCGGCTCGGTGGCCCCCGCGGTGTCCGTAACGAGGAACGTCAGATGCTCGGGCGTGTGCCCGGGCGTGTGCATCACGTCGAACGCCAGCCGGCCGACCCGGAACCTGGCGCCGTCGCAGAGTATCTCGGCCCCGGCCTCGCCCGCATAACCGTATTGCCACGCTTCCCCGCCTTCGCCCGACAGCAGCAGCCGCGCTCCCGCTCGATCGGCGAGCTCACGCGCGCCGGAGACGAAATCCGCGTGGATGTGGGTCTCGGTCACGTGGGTCACCCGGAGGCTTTCCGCCTCCGCGACGCGGAGATAGGGCTCGACATGGCGATTGGGATCCACCACCAGCGCCTCCCCGGTGGCCTGGCAGCCGAGCAGGTAGCTGGCCTGGGCGAGCTGGTCGTCGTAGAAGCGTCGGAAGAACATGGTCTCTCAGGGTTCGGTGGTCGAGAGCAGCGGCCCCAGCGGCAACCGAAGCGTGGCCCGGGCGCCGCGGGCGTCCGGCCGGGGCGCGAGCGTGAGCGCGCCGCCGTGTCCCTCGGCGATCTGCCGGCTCAGGACCAGTCCGATGCCCGTGCCCGCGGCCTTCGTGGTGAAGAAAGGCACGAACAGGTTGCCCGGGTCGGGGAGGCCGGGGCCGTCATCGTCCACGATCACCTCGACGACCCCGTGCTGGATCCGCCAGCCGACCCGGACGCCACCGCCGGTCTCGAGCGCCGCATCCGTCGCGTTGCGGACGAGGTTGATGAGCAGCTGGTCGAGCTGGTCGCCGTCGGCCGTGAGCACCAGCGGCGGCCCCTCCGTCACCCGAACCGTCAGCCGCCGCTCGAGCGCCGCCACCCGATGCACCCACTCGGCCACCTGCACCGGCCGGAGCTGCGGCCGCGGCAGCCGCGCGAGCCGTGCGTACGCCCCCATGAAGCGCGCGAGCGACTCGGACCTGGCCTCGATCACCAGCAGGCCGGACCGGAGATCCTGCTCCCAGTCAGGCGGCCGCGCAT
>DASSYY010000197.1:0-2169 GCA_035703025.1 Gemmatimonadales bacterium
ATCCCGAGGCGCCAGAGGCGCCACGGAGGATGACCCGTCCCGTGTGACCCAGCTGCCGCTCGATCGCGACGCGCACCGGCTCGAGATCGCGGCGCCGCCGCCCGCCGGGGAACGCCAGCTCGGCCACCTCGCCTTCGGCCACCGGAATCCCCAGCTCCTTAGCCTTGGCCCGCATAAGGTGCTTCTGGTCCGCGTAGCGCGTAATCCGGGGAGATCCGTCCACCCGCACGGGGATCCCGCTGTCCCGCTCCAACACCTCGGCCAGCGCCATCACCTCGGGCGTGGCGGCGTAGGGCTCGATCATGACCTCGGCCGCGCCGACCGCCCGGGCCGCGCGGCTCAGCACCGCCGGATCGCACAGCAGGCGCTCGGCCAGGGGACGATCGGCGCTCCGGCCATTCCCGTTCGGCACCACGATGTGCTCGGGTCGCGGGCCGAGGCCGAGCGCGGAGAGGAAATCGAGGTAGCAGGCGTCCACCGGCTTCGGGACGCAGACCACGTCGCCCTCACCCGCCAGCAGCAGGGCACGCTCGGCGTACCGGTCGAGGCCCGGCAGCGACTCGCCCAGACCCTGGAGCGAGCGCAGCGACCCCATGCAATGGAGATAGAACCGTCTGCGCACGGCGCGATCCTGGGTCAGACGCCGAGCGACCGGCGAGCCCGCCCGGCGGGCTGTGCCGGCGCGAACCGCAGGCGGTCGTACTCCGAGTGTACCAGCGATCGCGAGGGCCGCAGCTTGCCGGTGGACTCCTCCGGGATCCGCTCGACCACCCGCACCTCGAACGCCACCGCCGGACCCAACAGCGGCCGAACCGTTCGCCCGACGGCCTCCAGCCGCTCGGCCGAAGGCGGGCCCTCGGTCACAGCATACAGCACCACGCGATCCCGGCGCTCCTGAACCAACTGATACTGCCTCAGCCACTCGCCCGGACCCCAGACCAGCCGGGTCACGATCTCGTAGGGATGCAGCAGCCGGCCGTCGGGCAGCGGGAAGTAGTCGATCATGCGCCCCTGAATCTCGGCGATGGATCCGAACGGGAGTCCACAGCGGCAGACCTCCGCCCGGGTGGCGATGTCGCCGATGCGGTAGCGAAGGAACGGCATGGCGTAGGCGTGCAGGTTGGTCACGACGACCTCGCCCCGCTCGCCGGGCTCGGCCGGCCGCCCGTCCTGCAACACCTCGACCAGTACGCCGTCGTCGCAGGTGTGGAGGTCGCCCGAATGACGGCACTCCCACGCGATCAGCGGGCACTCGTGGCTGCCGTAGGTCTCGTAGAGCGGGGCGGCGAACGCCTCCCGGATCCGGAGCCGCATGGCCGGCGTGGCGACCTCGCCTCCGATCACCACCAGCCGCGGGCGCACGCCGGTGATCACCTCCGCCAGCTCCGGGCCGGTGAGGCGATCGAGCATGCCCGGAAGCCCGACCAGCACGTCGGGCTGTGCCTCGCGGAGCTGCACGGCGACTCGCGCCGGCTCCTGGAGGCCGTCCACCAGCTGCCGCCCGTGGAAGCCGAGCGCGCGCAGCGAGCGGCCGAGCAGCTTGTCATCGCCGCTGTCGGGCCGTCCGCCCACCCCCACCGCCACGATGCGGTCGCGATGCCGCGCGCCGAAGGCGCCGAACGTACGGAGCCGGAGCAGGTACTGGAGCTTGTCCTCCAGCCAGGTGCGATGGATGGTGAACGGCGCGCCCGAGGAGCCGCTGGTACGCACCGTGAGAAGCGACCCGGCGTCGTGCCCCTTCGCCAGCAGCGCGGCGCTGCCCTCCGCTCGCATCATCGCCTTGTCCATGGTCGGGATCAGATCCAGATCCACGACCCCACGGATGTGACGGGGATGGAGCCGGTGGCGATCGAACAGGCGCCGGTAGAACGGCACCGAGTCGTAGGCGTGGCACACCAGCCGGCGGAGCCGGGCGTCCTGCCACGCGCGCAGCTCGGCGCGGCTCGCGCGGGTGTGCCGCCAGGCGGCCGACAGCGCCGGGCCGAGCTCGGGGTGGGCTCCGCTCACCCGACCGCCTTCAGCGCGGGAGCGCTCGCGCCGCGCGCGGGCGAAGGCGGGAGCCCCAGGAGCTCCCGCGCACGCACCGGGCTCGCCAGCCGTCGCCCGAAGCTCTCGGTGATGTCCGCGACGCGCTCGACCAGGCCCTGGTTGGTGGCCAGCTCGGTGCGG
>DASSYY010000392.1:0-6701 GCA_035703025.1 Gemmatimonadales bacterium
CGACGACGCGCACGGCCGCCAGCCGGACCGCGCGGTCCTCGTCCTCCAGGCTCTTCTCGATCAATGTCAGCGCCGCCGGGGTGCCGAGCTGAGCCAGGGCCTGGACCGAGACGAGCCGCACGGCAGGATCCGGATGCGTGATGGTCTCGCCGAGCCCCGCCACGGTCTGCGTGAGCTGCAAGCGGCCGCAGAGGGCGACCACGGCCGCGAGCGCCTCCGACTGGGGCGAGCGCAGGATGCGGAGCACCTCCGTCGGGTGCGCTTCCGCCAGACGATCGGCCACTCCCTCGAGCACTTTCCGGAGCGCCGGCGAGGCCAGGGTCGGGATCCAGGTCAGCACCGGCTCGAGCGCGCTGGCGCGGAGCTCGCCCAGCACCTCCGCGACCGTGGCCTCGCCGGCCAGGGCCGGGACCTCGTCGATCGACTGGATCAGCTGGCTCACGATGGCCGGCTCGCTCAGCTTGGCCACGAACCCGTCGAGCCGCGCGGCATGCGCGGCAGCCAGGTCCGGCGAGCGCTGGGCCAGCAGGCGGGACTCGCGCAGGATGGTGGCCGCCGTGCGGAAATCGCGCGCGTTGAGCAGGTTCGGGAACAGCGATTCGAGCGTGCCGAGAATCTCGCCGCGCGTGGCCTCGACGGTCTGGGACTCGAACAGGTCGAACAGGACGTTGAGCGCGGACATGCGCACGTCGCGGCGGTACTCGTCCTCCACCGCGGCGGCCACCTGGTTGATCTCGCGCTCGTCCAGGAAGTAGAGCGTGGAGTCGAACTCCTCCAGGTCGATGACGCCCTTCGGCCGGGGCGGCGCCTCCTGGGCGGCGGCCGCCTTGCGGTCGCGCGCGGCGGCCTCGGCCTCCTGGCCGGTCGCGTTGTAGCTGCCGGTCTGCTCGGGCAGCCCCACGCCGGCGTCGCCGAAAAACTCCATGAACTTGTACTGGATGAATTCGAACTCCTGCTCCCAGAGCAGCGTCAACAGGTCGTCCCCGGCGTCCGTCGGGAGAAAGCGCGCCCGATTGATGGTCTCGAGGAAGCGCGGCAATTCCTCCACCTCCGCACCGCGCCGGATCGCGAGCGAGCGCATCCCGTCCTTGAACAGCCCCCAGGCGATGCTCTCCGCCTTGTTGAGCTGGTGATAGACCACCTGCTCCTCCCAGACGAAATCGGTCTCGGCGACCGTGAGCACCAGCTCGTCGAGCACGCCCCAGATCGGCTGGAAGGCGATCCGGAGGTTCTCGCTCGCCCGCTGATAGATCGGGTTGTTGGGCAGATACATGTGGTAGGCGCGGAGTGCCTTCACCAGGCCGTTGATGAGCTCGGCGACCTGGGACGCCGGAAGGATGTCCGTCGGCGCGGGGCCGCTCGTCACACCGGATGTCCCAGCAGGGCAGCCACGTGGGCGACGTCCTTGTCGCCGCGGCCGCTCAGGCAGAGCAGCACCGGCGCGTCCACCGGCCACCGGCCGGCCATGCGCCGCACGTACGCGAAGGCGTGCGCGGTCTCGAGCGCGGGAATGATGCCTTCGAGCCGGCAGACCGCCTGAAACGCCTCGAGCGCCTCGGCATCCGTGGCTGATTCGTAGCTCACCCGGCCGGTGTCCCGGAGATAGCTGTGCTCCGGTCCGACGCCGGGGTAGTCGAGGCCCGCCGAGATCGAATGGGCCGGCGAGACCTGCCCGTCGGCGTCCTGGAGCAGGTAGCTCAGGCTGCCGTGCAGCACCCCGGGCGCCCCCGCGCTCAGGGTCGCGCTGTGGTGCCCGCTCGGGATGCCCTCGCCCGCGGCCTCGACCCCGACAAGCCGCACCGCCGGGTCGTCGATGAAGCCGGCGAAGATCCCCATGGCGTTCGACCCGCCGCCGACGCACGCGACCACCGCGTGCGGCAGCCGGCCGTAGCGCGACAGCATCTGGGCCCGCGCCTCCCGGCCGATGACCGACTGGAAGTCGCGCACCATGCGCGGGAACGGATCGGGCCCCACGACCGAGCCGATGATGTAGTGGGTGGACGGCACATTGGTGACCCAGTCGCGGAGCGCCTCGTTGGTGGCGTCCTTGAGCGTCCGGGTGCCCGACTCCACCGGCACGACGGTGGCCCCGAGCAGCTGCATCCGGTAGACGTTGAGCCGCTGGCGCGCGACGTCCTCGGCGCCCATGTAGACGACGCACTCGAGCCCGAAGCGCGCGCAGACGGTCGCAGTGGCCACGCCGTGCTGACCGGCGCCGGTCTCCGCGATGATGCGCCGCTTCCCCATCCGGAGCGCGAGCAGCGCCTGCCCGATCGTGTTGTTGATCTTGTGCGCGCCGGTGTGGTTGAGATCCTCGCGCTTGAGCACGAGCGTCGTACCCGCTTCGGCGCCGAGCCGGGGGGCCTCGGTCAGCGGGGACGGGCGGCCGACGAACTCCGCGAGCAATGCCTCGTACTCGGCCCAGAAGGCGGGATCGCCGCGGACCCCGTCGTACAGCGCCGTGAGATCGTCCAGCGCGGCGACCAGTGTCTCGGGAACGTAGCGGCCGCCGTAGGGACCGAAACGTCCCCCCACGGCCCGCTCAGGTGATAGCGCTATGGCCAACGACCGCCTCCAGAAACCGCACGATTTTGTCAGGATCCTTGATGCCCGGCAGGCGCTCCACCCCTGAACTTACATCCACCACGTCCGGTCGAACGAGGGTCACGGCCGTTCCAACCGTCTCGGGGGTGAGGCCGCCGGCGAGAACCATGGTCGCGCTCGCAAGCCGCGCCCGTGCCTCCCGAGCGAGCGCGAGGTCGAGCGGCGTGCCCGACCCACCCGCGGCGTGCGCCACGCGGGGCTCGACCAGCACGGCCTCCGCTTGGTCTACCGCGTCACCCAGCGCGCTCAGATCGTCGAGCCCGGCCAGGCGCACCACGCGCCAGACGCGGAGGCCTTCGGCGCGAAGCCGAGCCGCATCCTCGCGTCGATAGGTCCCGTGGAGCTGGGCCCCCTGGAGCGCGGCCGCGCGGCTGATGTGGAGGATCTCGTCGACCGACTGGCCGCCGAAGACGCCGAAGACGGGCACGCCGCCCGCGGCCCCGCTCACCTCGGCCGCCGCTCGGGTAGTCACCCGCCTGGGACCACCAGCAAAAACGACGCCCAGGTAGTCCGCCCCGGCAGCCGCGGCGGCGGCGGCGTCCTCCGCCCGTGTGAGTCCGCAGATCTTGGCGCGCACCGGCATCCCGCTAGCGGCCACGGCGGGTCACGGCGCTGAGCCGGCCGAGCAGCGCGTCCGGGTCGGCGGCCGAGGAGAGCGCGGTGCCGATCAGCACCGCGTCCGCGCCGGCCATGGCGGCGGCCTCCACATCGGCCACGGTGGCCATGCCGCTTTCCGCCACCGCCACGCAGCGCGCCGGCACCGACCGGAGAACGGTCCACGCGGCCGCGGTATCGACCCGGAAGGTGTCCAGGTCGCGGCTGTTCACGCCCAGGATCGTGGCGCCGGCATCGAGCGCGCGAGCCAGTTCGTCGGGCGTGTGGACCTCGACCAGCGCGTCGAGGCCCGCCTGGGCGGCAGAGGCGAGGAGGATCGCGAGGCGGGGCTGACTCAACGCGCGCACGATGAGCAGCACGGCGGCGGCCCCTGCCGCGCGGGCTTCGAGCACCTGGAGCTCGTCGAGGATGAAGTCCTTCCGCAACACCGGCACGGTCGTGCGCGCCGCCGCCACGCGCAGATCGTCCAGCGAGCCGCCGAAGAACGGGCCGTCGGTGAGCACCGAGATCGCCGCGGCGCCGTGGCGGGCATACCGCTCCGCCCGGTCGGCCGGGTCGAGATCCTCCCGGATCGACCCGGCGGATGGCGACCGCCGCTTCACTTCGGCGATGACGGCCACCCGCTCGCGCCGGAGCGCGGCCGCGAACGACGGGGGGCGCCGCGCGGCCGCCGCCGCCTGCTCCACCGCCGCGCGACGGGCCCGCAGGTCGGGTAGCCCGTCCCGGGTGGTGGTGAGGATCTGGTCCAGCGTTACGGGCATCTTGTCCTTCGGCCGGTCTTCGGGTATAGTAGTTCGGGCTCTATTCGGTCGCATCCGTGGACGAGGAGGACGTCAATGCCCCTGACCAAGCGACAGAGCGAAATACTCGCGTTCCTGCAGCACCACATTCTCGAGCAGGGCTACGCGCCGAGCTTCGAGGAGATCGCCGAGCGGTTCGGCTTCCAGTCGCTGGCCACGGTGCACGAGCACCTGACCAACCTCGAGCGCAAGGGCTACATCCGCCGCTCGTACAACGAGAGCCGCTCGATCGAGGTACTGCCGCCCCGCGGCACCTCGGCGGCGAGCGAGATCCCGCTCCTCGGCAAGGTCGCCGCCGGCACGCCGATCGAGTCGCTCATGCACCAGGAGACCATCGCGGTGCCGGACTCGATGCTTCCGCGCCGGGGACCGAACTACGCGCTCCGGGTGCAGGGCACCTCGATGATCGACGAGCACATCCTGGACGGTGACGTCGTCGTGGTGCACGGCAAGCAGAGCGCCGAGAACGGCGAGATGGTGATCGCTCTGGTCAACGGCAGCGAGGCCACCGTCAAGAAGTTCTACCGCGAGGCGGGCGGATGGATTCGCCTCCAGCCGGCCAACGCCACCATGCAGCCGATGCGCTTTCAGGAGCGGGACGTCCTCATCCAGGGCGTCGTGGTCGGGGTCATCCGGAAGTACTGAGCGATGGGGCGGCGGCGGGCGCCGCAGGAGCCGGCGCCGCCCGCCGCAATTCTGCCAGCGCCCGCGCCGCGCCGCCGTCCTCCAGCGCCGCGCGCGCGCGCGCCGCAGCCTCCGCCATCGTCCACCGATTCCCCGCCACGTAGAGCGCCGCCGCTGCATTGAGCAGGACGGCGCACCGCTCGACCACGGAGCCGCCCCCCGCGAGCAGCCGCTCCACCCGCTCGGCATTCTCCACCGGCTCTCCGCCAGCCAGGCCGCCCAGATCATCGCACGCCAGCCCGAGCGCTTCGGGCGAAACCGCCCAGGTCTCGACCCGTCCCTCCCGTACTTCCCAGACCCGCGTGGTGCCCGACGGACTCACTTCGTCCATGCCGACCGCGGCGTGCAGCACCAGTGCGTGCATCGCGCCCAGCCGGGCCAGCGCGTCGGCGACGAGCGGGGCCCGGTCCTCGCTCGACACCCCGATCACCTGCCGCCGTACGCCGGCCGGGTTGGCGAGCGGGCCCAGGAGGTTCATAATCGTCGGCACGGCAAGCTCGCGCCGCACCGGGCCGGCGTGCCGCATCGCCGGGTGATAGGTGGGCGCGAACAGGAACACGATCCCCGCGCGGCGCAGCACCTCGGCGGCGCGGTCGGGCGAGAGCGCGATGTCGACGCCGAGCGCCTCGAGCACGTCGGCCGAGCCCGAGCGAGATGTGTAGCTGCGGTTGCCGTGCTTGGCCACCGGGACGCCCGCCCCCGCGACGACGAAGGCCGCGGCGGTCGAGATGTTGAGCGTGCCGACCCGCCCGCCGCCGGTGCCGCAGGTATCCACCAGGCCGCCGGCGTCGTCGATCTCGAGCCGCACCATCGCCCCGCGCAGCGCCCGGGCAGCGCCGGCCACCTCGTCCGCCGTCTCGCCCTTGGCGCGCAGGCCCATCAGGAGCGCGGCCGTCTGGACCGCCGTGGCATCTCCCCGCATCACCACGGCGAACGCCGCCGCCGCCTCCTCGCCCGACAGGGAAGCGCCCTGGGACAGCAGCTCGAGGGCATGGCGGAGCGGAGCGTCCTGGGTCACGGGCGGTCGCGGTCGGGGGCCTGGAGGAGTGGCGCGGGAAGTGTCGAAAAGTGTATTCGTGAAAGGGCGCTTTTGTCAATTGTGACAAGCAGTTGCGCGGCTTGCCCGGGGGGTCTCGGTCCGCTAGATTCCGGGCCGATGAGCCGGACATTCCTCGCCACGCTGCACTTCGACGGTACCGGGTTTGTCGGGTGGCAGCGCCAAGCCGCCGGCCGCTCCGTTCAAGCCGAGTTCGAGCGTGTGCTCGAGCGCCTCTTTGCGCATCCCGTGTCGGCGCACGCCGCCGGCCGCACCGACGCCGGCGTGCACGCCGTGGGACTCGGCGTCAGCTTCCCTGCCCCCGACACTTGGACCGCCGCCACGCTTCACCGGGCGCTGAACGCGCTCGTGCCCCGGGACTGCTGGGTGGCCCGGGTGGACGAGATGCGGCCGGACTTTCACGCGCGCAAGAGCGCGGTCTCGCGCCGCTATCGCTACGACATCGGGACCGACGCCGCGTCCGCCTCCCCGTTCCGCCGGCCGTTCGAGTGGGCCCTGGGCCGTCCGCTCGACGGTGCCGCGCTGCGCAGCGCCGCGACCCTGCTCCAGGGCGAGCACGACTTCCGCGCCTTCGCTATCAAGGGCGAGCCCAAGCCGCACTATCGCTGCCGGCTGTCGGTCGCCGAGTGGGCCGATCGCCCCGACGGTCGGGGCACGAGCTTCCACGTCGAGGCCGACCGGTTCCTGCACCACATGGTGCGGATGCTCGTCGGCACGATGGTGGACATCGGGCTCGGCCGCCGGCCGCTGTCGGACATCGAGATGCTGATGGAGCGGGACGACAACCACCGCACGAGTCCGCCGGCACCGCCGGAGGGACTCTACTTCGTGGCCGCCTCGTATCCCGCGGAGCTGTATCTGCCCGCTGGGGCACCGACCCGCGAGGCCGAGGTGTCGATCCATGACGCGTAGCGGCGCCCTGCTCTGCATGCTTCTGGCTG
>DASSYY010000400.1:0-25088 GCA_035703025.1 Gemmatimonadales bacterium
GCTCGACCGCTTCCACCCGCCCCGCCTGGGCAGCCAGGCGCAGAATGGCCGCCACATCCCGCCGGCCGGTCTGGCGCTCGAGCTCGGCCAGGCTGGGTGGGCTCAGCTCCGCCTCCTCCAGGATCCTGACCACTCGCTCGATTTCGGCGTCGCCGCCCTCCACCCTGGGGACGAATCCCGACTGCACGGCCACGCCGTCCTGCAGCCGGAGGCGCCCGGCGCTGGCCGCATCCGCCAGCACGTGCTCGACCAACGGCTCCGGGGCGCGAAGGCCATGGCGAAGGGTCTCGAGCGGCATGCCGCGATCGCTGGGGTGCGCCCGATGGTACGCCTTGAGGCTGGCCAGGGCTCGGGCGCCAAGGTCCCGGAGGGTGGCCTCTCGAACCCAGCGATCACCCACCAGCCGGACCTCGACTCGCGCGCGAGCCACGCCCGCGGCCTCGGCGGGAGGCAGCCCCAGCAGCAGGGGCAGTGTCGTGGCCGCGATCCCGCCTGGCCGGCGCTCGAGCAACGCGTCCAGGCGTTCGGCGGGAATGCTGCTGCCGAGCGCCGGCGGCCAGGCGGCGCGCCGCCGGGGCGGCTCGGGATCCAGCACCCGTCCCCCGCCGATCGTCGTGACCGGGCTGTAGCTCCGGACGACGAACCGGTCCCCGCCCCGCGCGACGAGCGGCCGCTCCAGGACCAGCCGGGCGAGGCCGCGGCCGCCCGGCTCGATCGGCGCGCGCGGCTGCACCCGGGCCATCACCTCGGCCGTGCCCAGGTGGACCCGCACTCGGCTCCGGCTCGCAATGGCCCTGTGAGCATCGGACTGGAGCCCGAGCTCGACGTCCAGGACCGGGGAGGACGCCCAGGCGGCGTCCGCGGCCACGAGCCACGTCCCGCGGTGGGCGTCCTCCCGGGTGACCCCCGCGAGACCGACGGCCGTCCGCGCGCCCGGCTCGCTCTGCTCGAGGGTGCGTCCGTAGCTCTCAATGGAGCGCACCCGGCCGGGCCGGCCGGCGGGGAGGAGGGTGACGGCGTCCCCCACGCGGAGCCGGCCGGACCAGGCGGTGCCGGTGACCACGGTGCCGACGCCGGCCACCGAGAACGCTCGGTCTACCGGCAGCCGGAAGAGGTCCGCGCCGCGCCGGGGCTCCAGCGACCCCGCTCGGGCCGCGAGACGGGCCCGGAGGTCCTCGAGCCCGAGGCCGGTGCGCACCGACGTGGCCACAGGGGCCTCGAACGGCACGGTCGAGCGTGCCAGGCGCTCCGCGACTTCGAGCATCATGAGCTCGAGCCAGTCGGGGTCGACCAGATCGGCTTTCGTCACCACCGGAATCCCCGCCGCGACGCCGAGGTGCTCGAGTACCGCCAGGTGCTCCAGCGTCTGCGGCATGAGGCCCTCATCCGCCGCCACGACAAGCAACGCGAGATCGATTCCCGACGCGCCAGCCACCATGGTCCGGACGAAGTCCTCGTGGCCCGGCACATCGACTACGCCGGCGATCACGCCACCCGGCAGGGTGAGCGGCGCAAAGTTGAGATCGATGGTGATCCCGCGGCGCTGCTCCTCGGCCAGGCGGTCCATCGCCCGTCCGCTCAACGCCCCGACCAGGGCCGACTTCCCGTGGTCGATGTGCCCCGCGGTTCCGATGATCACGCGGCTACCCAGGGACGGCGGAGCCAGAACTCGAGCCCGGGCAGCTCCGCACCCTCCGCGAGATGGTAGCGCACGTATCGGCCGAGCAGGCGGCGGTGGGCGGCACCGTGCCGCTCGTCGAGTGCCGGCAAGGGAGCGTCCGGATCGAGCAGGGCCGCGAGATCGGCGCGGGCATCGGCGGGGAGCTGCGTCGCGCCCTGGTCGGCGGCACAGGCCGGACAGAGCGCGCCGCCCTCGCGCGTGCTGAAGGGCAGCGCGCCCTCCTCGGGGAGGAGTGTGCCGTCTCGGACGCAGGCGTCGAGCGAAGGGGCGAAGCCGAGCACGCTCACGAGGTGCCAGAGCACCCGGAACCCCAGCGCTTCGACCTCGTCCCGCGGCGCATGCTCGAGATCGTGCAAGGCGCCGCGGAATACATCGTAGCTGTCGGGATGCGGATCGGCCGGCGCAAAGCGGATCATGACCTCGGCCAGCACGGAGGCGGTCGAATAGCGGGACAGGTCGGCGGCCAGGCCCACATGCAGTTGCTGGAGGTCGAACGCGGTGAGCACGTGCAGCTCGCGGTGCTCCTTCGCGAGATACTGGGCCTGGCCCTCGCTCAGGAGCTGAAGGGCGGCGCCGAACCGGCTCCTGGGCCGGAGCGCGCCCTTCGCAATGGCGCTCTGGACCCCGTGCTCGCGCGTGGCGAGGCGTACGATCTTCGACGTCTCACCGTACCGGACCGCCGACAGCACGACTGCCGGGGTGATGACCAGGGGCATGGGCGGAATCTACACCGCACCGGCACCGACGCCGCGACACCTCATTCCGGCGGGATCTGGACGACCGCGGAGCCCACGGGGCACTCGTCCAGCATGATGGTGCCCGTCTCCGCCAGATCGGTGTCGAGAACGTGCGCCTTGCCCACCTGGCCGCCGGAGCAGGGCCCGGTCTCGAGACCGTACACCCGGCCCTTGCTGTCCACGGCCACGCTGGCGTTCGAGGGGACCGGGACCCCGTGGCCCGCGCCGCGAATGACCTTGTTGCTGTCCAGGTTGAACTCCATCACACCCTCGGTATACGAGCTGATGAAGACTCGCGCATCGGCGTCGGCGGCCACGTTGCCGGGACCGGTGCCGAACCCGGCGAAGCTGGCCACCTCGGTCCGCGCCAGCGGGTCGACCACGGAGAGACGTCCCTCGCCCGAGAAGTAGTTCCCCGTGCTCATGACGTAGAGCAGGCCGTCGGACCCGACTGCCGCGTAGGCGGCGTTGCCTTCGCCGGTGAGGGGGATCGAGTCGACGCCCGACGACGCCGCGTTGGTGGCAGGATCGATCACCGTGAGCCAGCTCGGCCCGGCGGGACTGAACGTCTCGTCGAGGTTGGCGTTGATGACGAAGACCTTGCCGCGGGTGAAGACGAGCCCGGACGGATACACTCCGGCGGGCACCTCGGACGTGGCGCCGGTGAGGTAGTTGATGCGGGAGACCGAATTGATGTTCGGATTGCCCACATAGGCGATCGAATCGTCGACGATCGCGGACCCCGTCGCGCCCGAGTTGTCGGGCAGCGGAACCGTGCGCATGATGGTCGCGGAGCGGAGGTCGACGACCGCCACGGCGTTGTCGAGGCCCAGTGGGACGATCGCAATGCCCTCGCGGGCGGACACGCCGGTGGGCGTCGGGGTGGTGCCGCCGAGCGGCACCTGGACCGCCGAATTGGGCGCGTCCACCGGCACGATGCTCAGCGTGTTGGCGGTGCTGTTCACCGCCAGCAGCACCTCCTGCGGATCGGGGAGCGGCGCGATCGTGTCGGAGCAGCCCAGCGCCACGGCCACGACGGCCACGGCGGCGAACGAGGTCCTGCGCATCATGGTACCGCCAGCGTAAGGGTGAGGGTGACGCTTCGGCCGGGCGTCGGATAGGCGGCGAGGAATTCGGCTCGCCGGTCGGTGAGATCGCGGACCTCCCCACGAAGTCCGAGGCCGGCGCCGAGGCGGCGCTCGAGCCCCACGTCCAGGAGGGAGAAAGCCGGGCGCGGATTGGTCCCCGCACTGTTGGGAAAGCGCCGGCCGATCCGATGCCACCGCAGGTCTGCGGTCCACGGCCCGGGCGACCATATCACCGATGCATCGTAGGTGACCCGCGGGCGGTAGAGTACCTGCGCTCCGCCGGGCGTGTCGTACGTGACGGCGCTGTAGGTGGCGCCGCCGCTCGCGCGCAGGTTCTCCCGCGCGCGCCAGCCCAGCGTCAACTCGCCGCCCCGGCGGAGCACGTCGAAGTTCCTCGGGCTCCAGATGAAGCGGAAATCCGGTGCCCAGACGATCATGTCCGCCACCCGGCCGACGAAGCCACGGAGGCCGACCGTGGCACCGCCGCCGAGCTCCTGCCGGAGTCCGGCCTCGACCTCCCACCGCACGCGCTCCGGCCGGAGATCGGGATTGAGCCGGACGCCCACGCCTTCCCGAAAGAAGAGATCGGCGAGCACGGGCGGAGTGACCCCGCTGCCGACGGCGAGCGTCAGCGCGGTGGGGCCGCGCTGCCAGCCGGCGTCGATGCGCGCGCTCAGCCGGGGCGTGGTCGATCCGGTCCAGACATCGAGCCGGGCCGCCGGCGCCAGGGACCAGGCCGGCGTGCGAGGCGCCAGCCGAGCGTCGAGCTTGAGCGCGGCCTGGGAAAACGATGCGTCCGCGCGGATCGCGTCCCCGGCGAAGCGGTTGCCCCGGCCTTCGGCACCGGCGACCGCGGTGCCCCGCCAGCCGGCGAGGCTCACCGGCACGCGGTAGCCGAGCTCCGCTGTCGCTCCAACTCCGTGGGTGTAGGCGTCGTATGCCGCTCCGGAGGGGGGCGCCGGGTCGGACGCGCGGGCCTCAAGCCACTGAACCGAGGCGGCCGACAACAGCCGACCGGTCGTTCTGGCGCCGAGCAGCACGGAGCGATCCTCGGCCCGGGCATTTGGTGTCGGATTCGTCGTGGTGCCGGGAAGCCCCCGATCGGCGAGCGTGCCGCGCAGGACGACCTCGACCGGCCCGGCGAGCGCGAGCGCCGCGCCCCACTGCTCGCCCCCGGCGTTGCGGCGCACGCCCTCGCCACCGCCGCGGACGTCGGGCACCGTATACGGGAAATCGGCCGCCTGGCGCTCGGCCGAGGCGCTGGCCGTTACGGGACCGGCGGAGCCGCCGAGCCGGAGGCCGAGCGCACCGTGGCTTCCGGTCCAGGTCGAGCCCTCCGGCCGGACGTCGCGCCGCGTTTCCACCAGGAGCACGCCGCCGACAGCGCGGTTGCCGGCGCGGACCGTCTGCGCACCCGGCAAGAGGGTGACCGCCTCGACCTCCCGGCTCGAGATGCGACTCAGGTCCGCGCGGCCGGTGAGCGGATCGTTGACGGGAAAACCGTCGACCAGCACGAGCACCTCGTCGGGTGCGCTGCCGCGCACCTGGGGCGCGGCCGGCCCATTGCCTGCGCGCCGGATCACCACGCCTTCCCAGCCGTCGAGCGCGCGGGCGAGATCGCCGCCCCGGCGCTCGAGGTCGGGCCCGGCGATGGCGATCGCCCCGGGCGCCGCCGTGGCGGTCAGGCTGTCGAGGCGAACCGGCAGCGGCTCGAGCGCTACCCGCACGCTCCGTTCCAGCCCGGGCAACAGCTCGAGTACCTCGCGCGTGGGCGCGTAGCCGATGCGCCGCACGCGGAGCTCGATCCGTCCCGGCGGCACGTTGCCCAGCACGAAGCTGCCGTCGTCGGCGCTGCTGACCTGCAGCTCGCCGGCCCGGATTTCGGCTCCGGCGACGGGGCGCTCGGTGACCTCGTCGACCACTCGTCCGAGCACCCGGGCCGGCCCCTGCGCCGCGGCGGGCGTTGACCGGCCCGCCAGGACGAGAGCGGCCGCGAGAAGGGCAAGGAGCCTGCTCACGGGTAGCGCTCGCCCGGCCGGAGCGCCACCACCTGCGGCGATCCGTCGCACCAGGTCGTGACCGCCACCGGCCACTCGAAGACGCGGCTCAGCGTCGACTCGACCAGCACGTCGCGGGGCGCTCCCTCCGCGACGACCCGCCCTTCACTCAGCAGGAGTATCCGATCCGCGTACCGCGCCGCAAGGTTGAGCTCGTGGGTGATCACGAGCCCCGCGAGCCCCTGGTCCACCAGCCGCCGGATCAGCTCCAGCAGCTCCATCTCGTGCCGGACGTCGAGCGAGGCGGTCGGCTCGTCGAGCACCAGCACCGCCGGCTCCTGGGCCAGTGCGCGGGCGAGCCGGACGCGCTGCCACTCGCCGCCCGAGAGCGCGTCGATCGAGCGGAGCGCCAGCGTGCCCGCATCGCAGCGCTCGAGTGCCGACCGCACCGCCGCCCGGTCGGCGGCACCGGGCGCGGCCAGCGGGCCGAGCCGCGCGTAGCGGCCCAGCATGACGGCTTCCTCGACCCGGAGTGGAAAGGCGATCTCCTCGCGCTGCGGCACGACCCCCAGCACCCGGGCCAGCTCCGCGCGGCCCCAGTCCGCCAGCGCCCTACCTTGCACCCGCACCGTGCCCTGCTCCGGCTGCACCAGCCCCGACAGCGCCCGGACCAGCGTGGTCTTGCCGCTGCCGTTGGGGCCCGCGACGGCCACCAGCTCGCTCGCGGCGACCCGGCAGCTCACGCCGTCGAGGGCTGCCCTCGGGGTGGACGGGTATCGCACCGTGAGGTCGCCCGCCTCGAGGATCACGCCAGAGTTCTCCGAAGGAGCACCGCGAACAGCGGCACGCCGACCAGGGCGGTGATCACGCCGACCGGCAGCTCGAGCGGGCGCACCACGGTGCGGGAGACCACGTCGGAAAGGACCAGGAACGACCCGCCGACCACGAATACCAGCGGCAGGAGCGAGCGGTGGAGCGGGCGCGCGAAGGTGCGGACGGCGTGCGGGACCACCAGGCCGACGAACCCGATGATCCCACAGGTGGCGACGCTCGCGGCCGTGAGCAGCGCCGTGCAGAGGTAGACCAGGCGGCGGGTCCGGTGGACGTCGGCGCCGAGGTGGTGGGCCGGCTCCTCGCCGAGGGCCAGCAGGTCGAGGCTCCGGGCGCTGAGGCCGATGACCACGAGAGGCACGACCGCATAGGCGAGAAAGACGCCGAGCGCCTGCCAGGACGCCGAGCCGAACCCCCCGAGCAGCCAGAGAAAGGCATTCCGGATGCCGGCCGCGGGCGAGAGCACCATGATGGCGCTCATGAGCGCGCCGGCGAACGAGCCCACCACCACGCCCGACAGGAGCAGCACCCGCGGATCGAGCCGTCGGCCCGCCACCAGGCTCAACCGGTACACCAGCGCTACCGCGGCGAGTGCTCCCAGAAACGCCGCGACCGGCACGGCCCACGGCCCCGTCGCCCGGCTCGCGATCGCGATCACCGCTCCCAGACCCGCGCCGCCGGAGAGCCCCAGCAGATACGGCTCGGCGAGGGGGTTCCGGATCATCGCCTGCAGCGCCGCCCCGCACACCGCCAGGCTTCCGCCGACGAAGAAGGCCAGCAGCACTCGCGGAGCCCGGAGGTCGCGCACGATGACCGACGCACTGGTGCCGGATCGCGAGAGACCATGCCAGACCTCGACCGGCGTGAGCGGGACCGTGCCGGCGGACAGACCCACCAGCAGGCAGAGGCCCACGGCCACGGGCAGCACAACGAAGGCCGCGCGCATCACCCGTTGCTCCGCAGCAGGCGCGTGAGCTCGCGAATGGCCGCCGGTGCCCGCGGGCTGGGGCGGTTGAACTCCGAGCCGCTCACCGGCAGGAAGCGCTTCTCGCGCACGGCCCGCACGGTCCGCCACTCGGGACGCTCGGCGAACCCGACCGGCCCGGCGGTGGTCGTGAGAATCAGGTCCGGGTCCCTCGACGCGACGGCCTCGATGCTGACGGTTCCCGCGCTCGAGGTGACGTCCTCGAACAGGTTCGTGCCCCCCGCGCGCGCCACCAGCTCGCTCAGGAAGCTCCCGCGGCCGATGGTCATCGGCGGCTGCTCCCACACGAGGAGCAGCACCTTCGGGCGCCGGGTCGGCGCAGGCGCCGTCGCCGCGGCGAGCGCGGTATCGAACACTGCCGCCATCGAGTCCGCGGCCCGCACGTGTCCCGTCAGGCGGCCGAGCAGCCGGCCGACCCGCTCGACATCGCCCAGGGAGTCGGTATTCAGCCGCAACGCGGCGATGCCCAGCGCCCGCAACCTCGCGGCGATGGCAGCGTTCTGGGCGGAGTTGTAGAGGATGACCAGGTCGGGGTGGCTGGCGAGCACCGCTTCCACGTTGGGGGCGATGCCGTCGCCCAGATTGGGCACCGCGGCCGCGGCTGCCGGATAGTCGCACCAGGTGGTGCGGCCCACGACGACCGGACCCGCGCCGATCGCGAAGAGGAGCTCGGTCGTGGCCGGGATGAGCGACACGACGCGATGAGCCGCCGCGGGGACCGCGACGGTATCGCCTGCGTCGTCGACTACGCGGGTGGCACCCGCGGGAGCCGAAGACGGCCGGCAGGCGGGCTGCCAGAGCACGAGCGCCGCCAGCGCGCCGAATCGAACCAGGAGACCGGAAATGAAGACCGCCCATCCCCGGGGTCGAAGACAGGCGGTGCGCGACGGCAACGGACGCGGTCGACAACGCCACCGACCCTCCCCCGAGGGTATTGCTGGTGGCGCGAACGGAGAGGTCTCCTGGCTTCGGGCCTTCGCTCGCCTTCCCGGTTACCCAGTGGCGTCGTGAGCGAAGAGTCGGTCCTCTGAGAGGCCGTGCCCGTCACAGTGGCGGGGCCGCACCGGTCTTGCACCGGTTTCCGAGCGTCCCCATTCGCGTACTTCGATTGTCTTGTGCCGCTCAAGAGTACGGAGACCGACTCCGCGCCGCAAGAGCGCCTTCGAGCTCCGCCTTGAGCCGTGCCCGCTCCGACACGTACCGGTGCCATTCCTCGGCGGCGGTTTCGGTCTCCCGGCCGGCGAAGCGCGCATCGAGGACCGCGATCGCGTCGAGGATCCGCTCCGGTGAGGGCTCGGAGTCGGCCCGCGCGGGGCGCCGAAGGAGCCAGGTGGCGGCCGCGGCCAGCGTCAACGCCACGACGGCCACCAGGACTGGGAGTCCCCAGTGCGAAACGGCGGACCCGCCGGCGGCGCCGACGGCGAGTACCACCATGCCGCCGGCCGGCACGGTGCCGGCGTAGCGCCGGAAGCTTCGTCCCTCGACGACCTGGGTATCGGCCAGCGCGAGCGTGCCGCCGCTCACCCGAACGTCGCGCTCCTCCACCAGGAGGTTCACGGGACCGCCGCCCGGGCCGGCCGAGAACTCGATCCGCCCGCGCGTCGGCAGGACACCGTACTCCAGCGAAAGCTGCTTCTGCCCGGGCGCGAGCGGCGCCAGCACCTTCACCGTATCGCCCTCACGGACCACGGCGTCGGAGGAGAGATCGCTTTCGCCCACTTCCATGTCACCGGTGCCCGGCGGCAGCACGAGGTGCCAGGACGGGTGCGTCGAGTCCGGCGCGACGCGGGCCAGGCGTCCCGAGTTGAGGAGAACGATCAGGTCGAGCACGGAGCGCGTCCCGTCCGCCCCGGCGCGCGGCACGACGATGTGGCGCGCCTGCACCTCGATGGGCGCGGTCGACGACGTGTCGTAGACGACCAGCCGCACGGCGGTATCGGGGCGCGCCGGATTGATGCGCACGGGCGGCGAGAAGTACTCGATGTCGGCGTACCGTGCGCTCAGCAGGTAGAGCGCCGAAGTATCGGCCCGGAACTGGAAGCGGAACCCGCCCGACGGGTCAGCCGAGGTGGAGTCGATCGGCCCCTGGGTGTCGCGGCCGACCCGGTGGAGCAGCACGCGGGCACCGGGGACCGGCACGGTGTCCGCCGCGCGGGGCCGTACGACGCGGCCCGCGGTGACGACGACCGGTGCGGCCTGGGCGGCCGGCTTGCCCTGGGCGGCGAGCGGGCCGGGTAACCGTGCCAGGCCGCCGACCAGAGGCAGCGTCAAGAGGAGCGCAAGTGTCGTCACGCGCACTCGAGTCTCCAGGAGCGCACGGTGCTCGCGAGCACACGCAGGGGCCTCATCGCGCGGTTCGTCACCCGGAGCGCAGCGAAGGGGGCCATGCCGACGCATGATCCCTCGCTCGTCTCGGGATGCCGCGGTCACTCATGCCGGTTGTCAGCGGAGGCGGTGCGTGGGTGGGGCAAGGCGGAACAGCCGCCGATCAGGGATTGAACTTCCCGAAATCCTGCGGATCCATCCGCTCGAGATACTCCTTCAGCTTGTCTGCCTCGAGCGAGGGATTGGGCGACGGCTCGTCGGCCTCGACGCCGCTCTGGTCGAGGAGCTGGTCGCTGGTGAAGATCGGCGCCCGCATGCGGAGGGCGAGGGCGATGCTGTCCGAGGGGCGCGCGTCGACCTGAAACACGTGGTCTTCGCGCCGGATGAGCAGCTCGGCGAAGTAGGTGTTCTCCTTGACCGCGCTGATGACCACGCGCCGGAGGTCGCCGCCCAGCCCCACGAGGATCTGCTTGAGGAGGTCGTGCGTGAGCGGGCGCTGCGCCTTCATCCCCTGGAGCTCCATGGCGATGGCGCTCGCTTCCGCGGGGCCGATCCAGATCGGCAGCACCCGCGACCCGTCCTTCTCGCGCAGGATGACGACGGGGGTATTGGTGGTCCGGTCGAGCCCGAGATGGGCGACGGTGACTTCGATCATGCTTGAATCATACTCCTGAGGGACCGCCGCCCGCGAGCGCACCCCCACCATTGCACCTGGACGCCGCCTTACCACAGAGGCACAGAGGGCACAGAGAACCGCCAAGGGAGATTCTCTGTGTCCTCTGTGCCTCTGTGGTGAACAAACAGCTGCCGGAACCTAAGGAATCAGGTCCCCGCGTCCCAACTCGCCAGGTACTGCACCTGCTCGGCCGTGAGCGTGTCGATCGCGATGCCCATGCTCTGCAGCTTGAGGCGCGCGATCTCCTGGTCGACTGCCACCGGGAGGCGATGCACCGCCTTGGCCAGCGTCTTCCACTCCTTGGCGATCAGCTCGGCGGCCAGCGCCTGGTTCGCGAACGACATGTCCATCACGCTCGCCGGGTGGCCCTCGGCGGCGGCCAGGTTGATCAGGCGGCCCTCGCCCAGCACCATGATGCGCTTGCCCTTGACCGTGTACTCCTCGACCATGTGGCGCACCTCGCGCCGGTCGCTCGCGATCTTGGCGAGGCCGTCGAGGTCGAGCTCGACGTTGAAGTGGCCCGAGTTGGCGACGATGGCCCCGTCCTTCATCTTGGCGAAGTGCTCGGGCCGGACGACGTGCAGGTTGCCGGTGAGCGTCACGAACAGGTCGCCGATCGCGGCCGCGTCGGCCATCGGCATGACCTCGAAGCCGTCCATCCGCGCCTCGAGCGCCGGCAGCGGATCCACCTCGGTCACGACGACGTGCGCCCCCGCCCCGCGCGCGCGGCTGGCCACGCCCCGTCCGCACCAGCCGTAACCGGCCACCACGACGGTGCTGCCGGCCAGGAGCAGGTTGGTGGCCCGCACGATGCCGTCCAGCGTGCTCTGCCCGGTGCCGTAGCGGTTGTCGAACATGTGCTTGGTGTTCGAGTCGTTCACCGCGACGATCGGAAACTGGAGAATCCCCTCCTTGGCCATCGCCTTGAGGCGGATGACGCCGGTGGTGGTCTCCTCGGTGGAGCCCCGGACCGCGGCGACGAGCGCCTTCCGCTCCGCCTGGCTCAGGGTCTCGACCCACTTGCGAATCGGGGGCGCGAGGTCATCGAGGCGGTTGAGCGAGATCATGTGCAGCGAGCCGACCAGGTCCGCGCCGTCGTCCTGGGTCATGTCCGGCCCGAACGCGAGCGCCGAGGCGATGTGGCCGTAGTAGGTCTCGTGGTCCTCGCCCTTGATGGCGTAGACATGGACGCCGTGGTCACGCACCAGGTGCGCCGCGACGTCGTCCTGGGTCGACAGCGGATTCGACGCGCAGAGCGCGATCTCGGCCCCGGCGGCGCGGAGCGTCACCATGAGGTTCGCGGTCTCGGTGGTGACGTGGAGGCACGCCGAGAGCTTCTGGCCCTTGAGCGGCTGCTCCTTGGCGAACCGGGCCCGGATCTGCCGGAGTACCGGCATCGAGCGCTCCGACCATTCGGTGCGGCGCTTTCCCTCGTCGGCGAGGGCAATGTCCTTGATGTCGTACTTGGCGATCGTCGCGGGTGCGCTCATCTGCTCGGTTGTCCTCATCAGCGGGCCGCCGACAGCAGGTCCTTCACGCGGTCGGTCTGTTCCCAGGTGAAAAAGTCGACTTTCTGTTGCTTCCCGTTGTCCTTGTAGACCCCGCTCACCGGCTTGCGCCCGAAATGCCCGTAGGTGGCGGTCCGGCTGTAAATTGGCCGCTTGAGCTTGAGCGCGTCAATGATGCCGCGCGGCGTCAGGTCGAACACGTCGCCGACGATCTTCTCGAGCCGCTCGTCGGGGATCGCCCCGGTGCCGAACGTCTGCACCATGATCGAGACCGGGCGGGCCACCCCGATCGCGTAGGCGATCTGCACCTCGCACCGGCGGGCCAGCTTGGCCTCGACGATGTTCTTCGCCACCCACCGCGTGGCGTAGGCCGCGGAGCGGTCCACCTTCGACGGGTCCTTCCCGCTGAACGCCCCCCCGCCGTGGCGCGCCATGCCGCCGTAGGTGTCGACGATGATCTTGCGTCCGGTCAGGCCCGCGTCGCCGTGGGGGCCGCCGATGACGAACCGGCCGGTCGGATTGATGAGGAACTTGGTCCGGCCGGCTTCGAGCCCCGCCTTCTCGAGCACCGGCTTGATGACCTCCTCGATCACGCCCTCCCGGATGGTGCCGTAGGCGAGCTGGCGGTTGCCGTTCCGCTCGGCGTGCTGGGTCGAGACGACGACGGTCTTGACCGCCACCGGGCGATCGCCCTCGTACTCCACCGACACCTGCGACTTGCCGTCCGGCCGGAGCCAGTCGATCCGCGGGCCGCCGATGCCCTTCCGCACCGCCGCCAGCCGCTCCGCGATCCGGTGCGCCAGCAGGATCGGCATCGGCATGCGCTCGCGGGTCTCGTTCGTGGCGTAGCCGAACATCATGCCCTGATCGCCCGCGCCTTGCGCCTTCTGGGCGTCCGAGTCGACGCCCATGGCGATGTCGGGCGACTGGCGGTCGATCGAGGTGAGCACCGCGCAGGTGCGCCCGTCCATCCCGTACGTGGCGTCGGTGTAGCCGATGTTCTCGACCGTCCGCCGGACGAGGTCGGGAATGTTGACGTAGGTCTTGGTCGTGATCTCGCCCGCCACGACGGCCATCCCCGTGGTCACCAGGGTCTCACACGCGACGCGGCCCGCCGGATCCCGTGCCAGGATGGCGTCGAGGACCGCGTCGCTGATCTGGTCGGCGACTTTGTCGGGGTGGCCCTCGGTAACCGACTCGGAGGTGAAGACGTGACGCTTGGGTGCGGCCATCGATCGCAGGTCCGTTGCTGAAGTGAAGTGTTTTCCTGAACGCGAGTTACACCGTGTTGCCGGGTGGCAAGGTAGCTACGCGCCCCCGCCCGGGCAACGCCGAGCTCGGGTCGAGCAGGCGGACGTCGATGTATTCGCCGACGACGCTCCGGAGGGCTTCGGTCACGTCCTCCGCACTTGCGGCGGCCAACGCCGACTCCGCCGCACGGGCGGCCGCAGGCTCCGGCACCGTCCGTACCACCCACTTGACCAGCGGCAGGGCCGGCGGTGAGACGCTCAGGCGCTCGTAGCCGAGTCCGAGCAGGAGCACCGCGCTGAGCGGCTCGGAGGCCATCTCGCCGCAGACGCTGACTGGAATGCCGGCCGAGCGGCCGACCTGCAGCACCGAGTGCAGCTGCCGGACGATTGACGGGTGGTGGGGCGTGAAGCGGTTGGCGAGGCGCGCGTTCCCCCGGTCGACCGCCAGGGTGTACTGCGTCAGGTCGTTGGTGCCGATGCTGAAGAAGGCGCTCACCTCGGCGAGCCGGTCGGCGATGAGCACGGCCGCCGGCGTCTCGATCATCACCCCCACCGGCACCGATTCCGCCGCCCGGACGCCCTCGCGGCGGAGCGCCTGGCCCTCCTCCAGCACGATGGCCCGGGCCATCTCGACTTCCTCGACCAGGGTGACGAGGGGCAGCATGAGCTGCACGTCCCGGTCGGCGGCGGCGCGGAGCACCGCTCGGACCTGGGGCCGGAACACCTCGGGCTCATCGAGGCAGACGCGGATCGAGCGCCAGCCGAGGAACGGGTTCGCCTCCGCGGGCGCCTTGAACGCCACGGGGAACTTGTCGCCCCCGAGGTCGTAGGAGCGGATGATGACCGTCTGGCCGTGGAACGCGGTCGCGACCCGCCGGAAGTAGTCGGCCTGCTCGTTCTCGGTCGGGAGCGCCGCGCGGCCGGTGAGCAGGAACTCGGTCCGGAGCAGGCCGACGCCCTGCGCGCCCATGCGGACCGCGTTCTCGATCTCCTCGGGCAGGTCCACGTTGCCCATGAGGAGGATCGGCTGCCCGCCGGGCGTGATGGCCGGCGCCTCGACCACGGCCTCGAGCTGGAGCTCGAGCCGGTGCCGGCGGCTCACCTGGGTCTTGGCTTCGTCGAGCTCGTCGCGGGTGGGATCGAGCACGATGCTGCCGCTCTGGCCGTCGAGCAGCACCATCATGCCCGGGGGAATCGAGGCCATGGCCCCGAACGCGCCCATCACGGCGGGGATGCCGAGCGAGTGCGCCAGGATGGCGGCGTGCGCGGTCTTGGTGCCTTCCTCGCTGATGAGGCCTACCACGTGCTCACGATCGAGCTGCACGGTGAGCCCCGGCGAAAGCTCGTGCGCCACGACGATGACCTGCTCGTCCGCCGGCACCGACCAGAGCTCCGGTCCGGCGCCACCCATCAGTCGATTGATCATCCGGAGCTGGATCGCGTGCAGATCCGCCAGGCGCTCCCTGAGCCGCGCGGCGCCGGACCACAGATTTCGGAGCTCAAGGGCCTTGAACTCGTACGCGGTCTCCGCGCTCAGCTTGTTGTTCCGGATCAGGATCTCGACCGAGCCCAGGAAGTCCTCGTCCTGCGCCATCAGCATCTGGGCGTCGAAGATGCGCGACTCCTCGGGGCCCGCCCGCTGCAGCACGCGCTGGCCCAGGTCGCGGAGGTGGCCCACGACGTAGTCGACCGCCTCGCGGAGCCGCCGCACCTCGAGCTCGACATGCTCCGGTTTCACCGCGCGATCGGGCACTTCCGGGAAGTCCCAGCGCACCACGAACGCCGGCGCGCAGGCCACACCGGGTGAGACGCCGATCCCGCGGAGCAAACGACTCATGTCACTCCTCTCCGAATCCGCTCGCCACCAGCTCGGCGAGCGCCTGCACCGCCGCCTCCGCGTCGGGTCCCCGGGCGCGGATGATGATCGAACTGCCGCACTCGGCCGCGAGCATCATGACGCCCATGATGCTCTTGGCGTTCACGTCCAGCCCATCCTTGGCCAGCTCGATGTCGGAGACGAAGCTGCTGGCCAGGCGGACGATGCGCGCGGCGGGCCGGGCATGGAGCCCCTCCTGGTTCACGATCGTCGCCTCCCGCTCGATCACAAACCTATCCACCGGAAGAAGAGGAGCAGTCCCATGGCGAGCAGGGCGAACCGCACGCTGGTAAGCGAGGGGCCGAACCAGCGCGACACCGACGCCCCCACCGCAGCCACGGCCAGCGAGCCCAGCCCGCCGACCCAGCCGAAGCCGTGCAGATACCAGCCGGCCACCAGCGGGATCGCGAGGCCGACGCTCGCGCCGGCCACGGGCCCGATGCGCCCGACGGCGGCCGGGATCCACGAGCCGCTGATCGCCGCGCCCACCCGCATGCCTGCCGCATACCCCGTCCGGAGCGCCCAGACGGCCGTCCCGAAGCGAACCAGGTTGTAGGCGACGAGCAGCCCGAGCACCGCCCACCACCCCGCGCCCAGCACGACGCCCGCGAGCGCCAGGCCGGCGAGCGCCGGCACGAGGCCGGCCCAGAACAGCTCGTCGCCCAGGGCGCCGAGCGGACTGCACAGCGCGGTACGGAGCCGCGCGATCTGCGCCCCGGGCACCGCCTCGTATTCCGCCCGCGCCGTGGCGCCCAGGGCCAGCCCGGCCAGGTTGGGATTGCAGTTGAAGAACTCCGCGGAGCGCACCACCGCCTCCCCGTGACGCACCGGATCGACGGTCTTGAGATCCTCGAGCAGCGGCTCGGCGGCGTAACCCATCCCGACGCCGAGCATCCGCTCGTAATTCCAGGTGCCCTGGACCGCGAGCAGCCGCAGCAGCGCGCGCCAGCCGCCGGTCACCGGAGCACCGCCAGCACGGTGCCGGCGACGGCGCCGGCCACCAGCCACCTGAGCCGGGCGCCGCGCCCGGCGCTCCGCACCGCTCCGCCGGCCGCCGCCGAGAGTCCGGTGCCGACCGCCACCAGCGTGAGCCCGACGGCGGTCTGACGGTCGAGCACCAGCCAGCGCTCGAGCGCCCCCCCGACCAGCAGCCCGAGCGCCGTGAGGGCGGCGCCCCGCGCGGTATCACGCAGCAGTCCGCCATGCTGCAGCTTCCGGATCGCGCCACTCTCGCCGGCGGCGAGGGCCGCGGCGCGGCGCTGAATCGCGTGCGCGTTCCAGCGGCGCACCGCCTGCAGGCTCCACCCGCCGAGCGCCGCGATCAACAGCCCCAGCCCGACGCTCAGCCCGAGCCCCAGCTCCCAGGGTGCACCCACCGCGAGCGCGGTGCCCGCGACCGTTGCCGGGCCGTAGTCGGGATAGCGCACCGCGCCGATGGGCAGCACGTCGAGCGCGAACAGCTCGAGCACCACCCCGACCCGGAGCCCGGCCTCGAGGTCGCCGGCGAGCCAGCCAGCCACCGCGCCGGCCACGAGCGGCCGCGAGAGCATGGCTTGCGGCACGCTCACGAGGTCGAGCGCCACGACCGTGCCCCAGAGCAGGAGCAGCAACAGCGTGTGCGGCGCGAGCTCGCTCATGTCAGGGCCCGGAGCGGCACGGCCGCCGATGTCGGCAGGTCCTGCGCGGTGATGTCGGCGCCGGCCGCCGACAGCGCGACGAGGCCGCGGAGCTCCTCGTCGGTGAGATAGAGATACGGCAGGCGCTCACGCCGGCCCGGCCGGTGGTGCACGCCGCCGAGGTTGATCCGATGCATCACCAGGGGGTTGGCCTGGTGCAGCGCCGCCATGGTCTCCAGGTCGCCGGTGAGGATGAGTCCGCGGCGTTCCGCCGCCTGCCAGCCGGCCAACTCGGCCGACGCCTCGGCGACGGTCGCGAAGCGGATCTCGATCTCGGGCGGCACCGCCATCCGGTAGAGGTCCTGCTCCCACGGGCTCGCCGACACGCCCTCGTCCACCAGCACGATGAACTCGACGCCCAGCGGGCGCCCCCATCCGATCACGACCTGTCCGTGCACCAGTCGGTCGTCCACCCGGCAGAGCACGATCGGCATCAGGGAACCCGGATCGCCTTCCCGCCCGCGATCGCCGCCCGCGCAGCGGCCTCGTCGAGCGCGAGCGAGCGATGGAACACGAAGTCCACCAGCATGGCCAGGTTGACGCCGGTCACCACCTTGGCGGTGTTGGTGGCGCGAAGCCGGTTGAGCACCGCGAAGAGGCACGAGCCGCTCGCGAGATCGACGAAGACGACCGCGGGCCCGGGGCCTACCGCCTCGGCCACCCGCTCCTCCAGCGCGCCGCGATCGCAGCCCGTGTTCGAGACCGCCGCCAGGGCACCCGTCACTCCGCTGATCTGCTCGGCCGCCTCGACCAGCGCCCCCGCCAGCCGCCCGTGACACACCACCACGCCGCGCAACTCCTCACTCATAGTCTTCCTGGAGGTACTCCCGGACCCCGCGCTGCTCCTTCATCCGCTTGATCAGGCGGGCGTTGAACGCCGCCGCGACGTCCACCCCCGAATAGCGCAGCAGATGCATCATCGCGACGACCTCGGCGATGACCGTGATGTTCTTGCCCGGGTTGAGCGGGACGACGACCCGCGGCACGGCGACGTCGAGAATCATCGTCTCCTCGCGCGCGAGGCCGGTCCGGTCACTGTCCTTGGCCGTCTCCCAGTCCTCGAGCTGGACCACGACCTCGATCCGCTTCTGCTGCCGCACCGAGCGGACTCCGAACAGCGCCGGGATGTCGATGAGCCCGATGCCCCGGATCTCCATATGGTGCGCCGCCAGCTCGTGCCCCCGCCCGATGAGGATGTCGTTGCCCTTCCGGGTCACCTGCACGACGTCGTCCGCCACCAGCCGGTGGCCGCGCTCGACCAGGTCGAGCACACACTCGCTCTTGCCGATGCCCGACCGTCCGATGAACAGCAGGCCCACGCCGTACACGTCCGCCAGCGAGCCGTGCAGCGTCGTGCGCGGAGCGAACGCCTCCTCGACCACCGGCTTGATCCGGCGGTAGAACTCGGCCGTCTTGAGCTTAGAGCGGAACACGGGCACGCTCCGCGCGCGCGCCAGCTCCAGCATCTCGGGCGGCACTTCCTGACCCTTGGTCACGAAGATGCACGGCAGGTCGAAGCTGAAGAACTTGTTCAGCGTAGCCTGGCGCTCCTCGGCGGAGAGGGCGTTGAGGTACGTGATCTCGGTCTCGCCGAAGACGTGGATGCGGTTGGGCGCGAAGCGGCCGGTGTATCCGGCCAGGGCGAGACCCGGGCTCGCGACCTCCGCCTCGGGCATCTGGCGGTCGAGCCCGAGGTCACCGGTGAGCGCCTCGAGCTGAAGCGGCTCGCCACGGCGGGAGACGAAGTCGCGGAGGCGGAGCATCAGCCGATCTTGGGCTGGCTGTCGCGCGAGCGGCGCGAGCGGGGGGCGGCCTTGTCGAGCTGCCGGCGCAGCTTCTCCTCGGCGCGGTCCAGCGCCGTCCGGTGGTCGTCGCCCTCGCCACGGGCCACGAGCACCTCGCCGCGCGAGGCGTGCAGCCGAAGCTCGGCGATGGCGAGCAGCCCTTCGGTGTCGAACACCACGCACGACTCGATGGGCCGATGGGCCAGTGTGCCCAGTCGCTCCACGACCGACAGAGCGCGCTCGCGCAGCGCCTCGGAAACCTCGCAATGCCGGGCCGTGATCGTGGTCTGCATGGCATGCTCCTCCTGGCTCAGGCGCCGCCCGAGCCGGCAATGATGTCGTGGAGATGTCGCTCCGTGTCGGTCGCGGTACGGTCCCAGGTGAGGCCCTCGGCAAAGCGGCGGGCGCCGGCGCCGAGCGCGGCCACGCGGTCCGGCGCCTGGGCCAGCTCCAGCAGCCGGGCGGCCAATCCGTCGACGTCCCCGTGCGGCACCAGGTACCCGGTCTCGCCGTGACGCACCGAGTCGCGCAGGCCGGGGCTGTCGGAGGCGATGGACGGCGTGCCGCACGCGGCCGCCTCCACCACCGTGATTCCCCAGCCTTCCTTGGGCGACGGGAACACGTTCGCCCAGGCCCGCCGCAGCAGGTCGATCTTCTCCGCCTCGGTCACGAAGCCCCGGAACCGAACGGCGTCCGCGAGCCCCAGCTCCGCCGCCTGTCGCTCGAGCGCGCCGCGGTAGTCGCCGGTCCCGGCAATGTCGAGCGAGAGGTCGGGCCGCCGCGCGCGCGCGAGGGCCAGCGCGCGGATCGCGAAGCTGATTCCTTTATAACGCTTCAACCGCCCAACGTACAAGAAGGTCGGCGCGGGCGCGCGCCGCCCGTCGGGCGCCGGCGTATACCGCTCGCCGTCGACGCCAGGATGAATCACCCGGATCCGGTCGGCCGGGACGCCACGGGCGACCAGGTCGTCGCGGGTGCTCTCGCTGATCGCGTGGAACCCCGCGCGGGCGTAGGCCCGCGCCAGCGGCCGCTCGGCCGCCCAGACGGCGGCGGCCATCGGCCACGGCGCCTCCTCGAACGCGGTCGTGCCGAACAGGTGCGGCACGATGGCGCAGAACGGGCGATCGGTCATCCCGGCGAGAAAGAGCGGCAGCTTGTTGATGTCCTCGACCACGATGTCGGCCCGCTCGGCCCGGAGCGCCCGCCGCACGGCGCCGCGCCCCAGCAGCGCGAAGCTGTGGCGGCCGCCGGTGCGCTCGACCGCGATGCCGTCGAGCATCGTCCGCGATGCCGCACCGGGCCAGCCGGAGCAGACCAGCCGCACCCGGTGCCCGCGAGCCGCCAGGCGCCCGAAGATCTCGAACAGATGAATCTCCGCCCCGCCCGACAGCGGGTTCTCGCGGTCCTGCCAGTTGACCACGAGCACGTTCACAGTCGGCCGAGCGCCCGCGCGATCCCGTCGAGGACGCCGTTGACGAATCCCGGCGCCCGCGCGCCTCCGAACCAGTGCGCCAGCCGGACCGCCTCGTCGATGGCCACCTTGGGAGGAACCTCCCCGCGCTTGAGCTCGAGGATGCCCAGCCGCAGAATGTTGCGCTCGACCACCGCGATGCGGCTCATTCGCCAGTTCTCACTCGCCCGCGCGGCCTCCGCGTCGATCGCGCCCACGTCGGTGATCACCCCCTGCGCCAGCTCCTCGGCCCGATCCAGGATGAGCGGCTCCGGCCCGGTCAGGCGCGAGAGGCCGGTCGCGACCCCGGGGACCGGCGGCGCGCCCTGCATCTCCCAGGCATAGAGCAGCTGCAGTGCCCGCGCGCGGCTCTTGGTCTCGGCCCTAAGCATCGAGGGCCCGAAGCTGCGCGATGACGTCCGCGGCCTGGAGGGCGGCCGACGCCGCTTCGTGTCCCTTGTTGCCCGCGCTGCCGCCCGCCCGGTCCACCGCCTGCTGCATGGTGTCGACCGTGAGCACGCCGAACCCGACCGGCAGCGCGTGGGCGACCGCGACCGCGTTGAGCCCGCGGGCGGCCTCGCCGGCCACGTACTCGAAGTGCGGCGTGTCGCCGCGCACGACCGCGCCCAGTGCCACGAGGCAGGCATAGCGGCGCGTGCCCGCCGCGGCCGCCGCGGCCACCGGGAGCTCGAACGCGCCCGGCACCCAGATGACGTCCACCGCGTCGCGCGCCACGCCCGCCTCCGCGCAGCAGGCGAGCGCGCCTTCGAGAAGCCGGCTGGTGATCAGCTCGTTGTAGCGGCTGGCGAGGATCGCCACGCGTCCCACGGCGCGGAGGCGAGAGGAGAAATCGGGCACGGTCAGTGGGCGAGGAGGTGGCCGAGCTTGTCGCGCTTGACCTGCAGGTATCCGCTGTTCTCCTGGTTGGGATCGGTCACGAGCGGCACCCGCTCGACGATCTGCAGCCCGTAGCCCTCGAGGCCGACGAGCTTGCGCGGGTTGTTGGTCATCACGCGGATGGAGCTGAGCCCGAGGTCGCGCAGGATCTGCGCCCCGATGCCGTAGTTGCGCAGGTCCGGGGCGAAGCCCAGCCGCTCGTTGGCCTGCACCGTGTCGGCGCCCGCGTCCTGCAGCGCGTACGCCCGCAGCTTGTTGAGCAGGCCGATGCCCCGCCCTTCCTGATCGAGATACACGATCGCGCCGCGGCCCTCGCGCGCGACCATCTCCATGGCGCGGTGGAGCTGGGGGCCGCAGTCGCAGCGCTGCGAGCCGAACACGTCGCCCGTGAGACACTTCGAGTGCATCCGGACGAGCACGTTGGGCTGCCCGGCCACGTCGCCGTAGACCAGCGCGATGTGCTCCGCCCGGTCGACGTCGTTCTGGTAGCCGATGATCGTGAACTCGCCGAAGTCGGTGGGGATCCGCGCCTCGGCCACGCGGTGGACCAGTTGCTCCATCTGTAGCCGGTAGGCCACCAGCTGCGCCACCGTGACGAAAGTCAGGTGGTGCTGCCGGGCGATCTCCTGCAGCTCCGGCCGCCGGGCCATCGAGCCGTCGGCGTTGAGGATCTCGCAGATGACGCCGGCGGGCACGAGGCCCGCGAGCCGCGCGAGGTCGACGCTGGCCTCGGTCTGCCCTACCCGCTGCAGCACGCCGCCCGGGCGGGCGCGCAGAGGAAAGATGTGGCCCGGGCGCCGGAGATCGGACGGCACGGTGGCGGGATTGATGGCGACGTGGATGGTGGTGGCGCGGTCGCCGGCCGAGATCCCGGTCGTGACGCCGAACCGGCGCTCGGCGTCGATGCTCACCGTGAAGGCGGTCGACAGCTCTTCGGTGTTCCGCTCGGTCATCTGGGGCAGGCCGAGCTGGTCGCAGCGCTCGCCCGTGAGGGCCAGACAGATGAGCCCACGCCCGTGCAGCGTCATGAAGTTGATCATCTCGGGCGTGGCGAGCTCGGCCGCGCAGACGAGGTCGCCCTCGTTCTCGCGGTCCTCGTCGTCGGCCACGATGATGATCTTGCCGTTGCGCAGGTCGTCGATCGCCTGCTCGATGGTGCCGAAGGTGCTCATGACGCTCCCAGATCGCCGCGCGCGCGAAGGAGCTGGGCCACGTATTTCCCGATCGTGTCCGCCTCGAGATGGACCCGATCCCCAGCCTGCCGCTCCCCCAGCGTGGTATGCTGTAAGGTAAACGGGATCAGGGAGATCTGGACCACGCCGGGGGCCGGTATCGCGTTGACGGTGAGGCTCACGCCGTCGACGGTAATGGAGCCGAGCGGGACCGATACCCGCGCGACCTCCGCCGGCACCCGGAGGTCGAGCAGTCGCGCGTCCTCGCGCTGGGCCACCCGGTCGACCACGCCCACGCCGTCGACATGTCCCTGGACCAGATGTCCGCCGAGCCGGTCGCCGACCGCCAGCGCGCGCTCGAGATTCAGTCTCCGACCGACGTCGTAAGTGCTGAAATTGGTGCGGTCTAGAGACGTGCGTATGATGTGACACGTGAACTCACCGGTCGCCACCGATTGGGCGGTGAGGCAAGCCCCGTCCACCGCCACGCTCTCGCCCGGCACCAACCCCTCGTAGGGACAGGCGATGGTCAGCTCGAGCCCGCCCTCGCCGGCGGCGCGGCGGCGGACCTGGCCGACGGCGGTGATGATCCCGGTGAACATCAGGGCCGATCGAGCACGAGCAGGGTGTCGTCGCCCAGCGCGCGCCGCTCGGTGACCCGCCAGCGGTCGGCCTGGTCGAGCGGGGTCGTCGGGAGCCCGGCGACCGCAGGGACGGCACCCACGCCGAGCCAGAGCGGCGTCTGTACCCAGTAGTAGCGATCCACCAATCCCTCCGCCAGAAGCGCGCCTGCCAGCCGGCCCCCGCCCTCCACCAGCAGCGAGGTCACGCCGTCCTCGCGCAGCGCCCTGAGTGCCTCGACCAGCCCGCGAGCGCGCACGATGCCGACGCCGGCCGCCTGGAGCGGCGTCAGCCGCTCCGGCGTGGCGAGCGCCGAGACCACGAGGGTGGTCGGCGTCTCGCGGGCCGTGCGGACCAGGCGGAGCGACGGCGGCACGTCGCCGTCGGCCGCGAACACGACGCGCCGCGGTGGGATCCTAGGCACCAGCGGGCCGCGCACCGTGAGCGACGGGTCGTCCGCCCGCGCGGTCACGCCGCCCACGGCCACGGCATCGTATCCTGCGCGGAGCCACTGCACGAAGTCGCGCGCCGGCTGCGCCGAAAGCCAGCGGGAGTGGCCGTTGGCGTCGGCGATGCGGCCGTCGATGGTGGTGGCGAGCTTGAGGGCGACATAGGGCCGAGAGCCCTCGCGCTGCGCGTGGAGAAAGATGGCGTTCTGGGCGGCGGCCTCGTCGGCGAGGAGGCCGAGCTCGACCTCGACGCCGGCGGCGCGGAGCCGGGCAGCGCCACCACCTGCCACCGGGCTCGGATCCGCCACGGCCGCCACCACCCGCCGCACGCCCGCAGCCAGGAGAGCGCCGGTGCACGGCGGCTGCTTGCCCTGGTGATCGCAGGGCTCGAGCGTGCAGACCACGGTGGCGCCGCGGGCCCGGTCCCCGGCGGCGGTGAGCGCCAGCGCCTCGGCGTGAGCCTGCCCGTACTCGGCGTGCCACCCTTCGCCCACGACTTCGCCCGCGGCCAGCACCACGGCGCCGACGAGCGGATTCGGCTGGACGCGGCCCCAGCCCCGCCAGGCGAGCTCGACGGCGCGCGCCATCGCGTCGCGCTCGTTCACGCGATCGGACTCCCTTAGGGACGGACGAATCGCACGGCCGCGGTGCCTCGGCGGATCTCGCCCATCAGCCAGGTGGCGACGCCGGCGGCCTGCGCCGCGGCCTGGGCGCCGGCGACCGCATCCGCCGGCAGCACGGCGACGAGCCCGACGCCGAGGTTGAACACGTCGCGCATTTCCTCGGTGGAGATCCCGCCCGCCTGCTGGAGCACGGCGAAGAGGGGCGGCAGCTCCCACGATGCCGGATCCACCACGGCCTCGCAGCCCTCGGGCAGCACCCGCACCAGATTGCCGGGGATCCCACCGCCGGTGATGTGCGCCAGGGCGTGCATCCGGCCGACCACGGGCCGCACGCTCGCCGCGTAGCTCTGGTGCACCGCGAGCAGTGCGTCGGCCACGGTGCGGCCGGTGGCGCCGAGCGGGGCATCCAGGCTCAGCTTCATCCGGTCGAAGACGATGCGGCGGGCGAGCGTATAGCCGTTGGTGTGGAGGCCCGTCGAGGCGTAGCCGAGGAGGACGTCGCCCGGGACAACGGCGTCGCCGTGCAGCGCCTCGTCCTCTTCGACGACGCCGATGATCGTGCCCGCGAGGTCGTAGGTGCCCGGCTGATACAGTCCCGGCATCTGGGCCGTCTCGCCGCCCGCCAGCGCCATGCCGTGCGCCCGGCACCCCCGCGCGATCCCCTCGACCAGCCCGGCGATCTGCTCGACCGTGAGGCCGGAGCCCGCGATGTAGTCCATGAACGCGATCGGCGTCGCGCCGTGGACCAGGATGTCGTTGACGCTGTGGTTGACGAGATCCTCGCCGACCGTGTCGAACCGCCCGGCCTGGAGCGCCACCAGCACCTTGGTCCCCACGCCGTCGGTGCTCAGCACCAGCGTCGGCTGGCGCATGCCCGCCGGGATCCGCACCATGCCGCCGAACGCCCCGACCTTGCCGACCGACAGCGACGTTCGGGTGCCGGCCACGGCCACCCCGATCCGCGCCTTGGCCTCGTCGGCGCTCGCCAGGTCCACTCCCGCGGCCGCGTACTCCCCGGCGGACGTCACACCAGGGCCTCGGCCAGGCTCACGTGGGTGAGGTCGGTAAAGGCCCTCACCCGCGCATCGACATCGGCGAGCGTCACCGTGTCGAAGGCGCGGATGCCGAACTGCTCGACGGCATAGGAGCCCATGGCGGAGCCGACGACCATCGCGCGCCGGATGCTGTCCTCCGACACCGACCCGGTGCGGGCGAGGTACGCCATGAACCCGCCCGCGAAGGCGTCGCCCGCGCCCGTAGGATCGAAGACGCTCTCGAGCGGGAACGCCGGCACGTAGAACGTGCGGTTTGGCTCGATCAGCAGGGCGCCGTACTCACCCTGCTTGATCACCACCCGCTTCGGGCCGTGCGCCAGGATCCAGCGCCCGGCGCGATGGATGTTCCAGTCGCCGCTCAGCTCCCGCGCCTCACTGTCGTTCACCATCAGCACGTCCACCCGGCT
>DASSYY010000033.1:0-8208 GCA_035703025.1 Gemmatimonadales bacterium
CCCTCCCCGGTCTCGACCAGGGTGAGCGTGGCGAGCAGCCGGTCGACGTCCACGGTGCCGTACGGGACGCCGCACATCAGGGCGTCGCGACTCAGGTAGTCGATCTTGTCGAGGTCGAGCGAGCCGGAGATGAGACCCTGGAGCGGGCTGGCGCTGGTGCCCGTGATCAGGGCCCCGAGCGTGTCGGCGTAGCCGGAGCCGCCGATCTCCTCCAGCCGCTCGCCGAGATCGCCCTGGCGGAGCTTGGCGACACCGAGCGTCTCGTGAGAGGGGAACCCGGCCTCCTCGAGCGCGTGGGAGAAGGGGTAATGGCCGATGTCGTGCAGCAGGGCGGCGAGCCGGACGGCGAGGCAGTCGGCGGCCGGCACCGTCTCGAGCTCGCCGCGCTCCTCCAGGCTCGCCAGCGCCCGCCGGGTCAGGTGGTAGGCGCCGAGGGCGTGCTCGAAGCGGGTGTGGGTGGCGCCGGGATAGACGAGGAAGGCGTGGCCGACCTGGCGGACGTAGCGCAGCCGCTGTACCGCCACCGTGTCCAGCGCCAGCAGCGCGGGGCGGTCCAGGCGGATGTTGTCCCAGAGGGGATCACGGATGACCTCGAGGTCCTTGGGGTCGCGGGCGTCGGGCATGGGTGGGAGTCTAGACGTCACCCCGAGCGAAGCGAAGGGGGCATCCGTCCGGGCATGCCCCCTTCGCTTCGCTCGGGGTGACGGAAGAGACCGGCGCGGGGATCAGGCCTTCGGCGCCGCCGCCGCCACGGCCGCGGACACCTGCGAGCGATACTGCTCGAAGTTCTCGTTGAACATCCGCGCCAAGTCCCGCGCCCGAGCGTCGTACGCGGCAGGATCGGCCCAGGTGCCCCGCGGCGCGAGGACGCCGCTGGGCACCTCCGGCACCGCGGTGGGGATCTCGACGCCGAAGACGGGATCCTTGACGAAGGTGGCGCCGTCGAGCGCGCCGGCCAGCGCGGCCCGGACCATCGCCCGGGTGTGCGCGAGCTTCATTCGCGAGCCGGTGCCGTACGGCCCGCCGGTCCAGCCGGTGTTGACCAGCCAGACCTTCACGTTGTGCTGCGAGATCCGCTCACCGAGCATCCGGGCGTACACCCCGGGGTGCATCGGCAGGAACGGCGCGCCGAAGCAGGCCGAGAAGGTGGCCGTCGGCTCGGTCACGCCCCGCTCGGTGCCCGCCACCTTGGCCGTGTACCCCGACAGGAAGTGATACATCGCCTGGTCGGCCGAGAGCCGCGAGATCGGCGGCAGCACGCCGAAGGCATCGGCAGTCAGGAAGACGATGTTCCTGGGGTGGCCGCCCGCGCCGCTGGGCTGGAAATTCGGGATGGCGTGGATCGGATAGCAGGCGCGGGTGTTCTCGGTGAGGCGGTCGGCGTCGAAGTCCACGGTGCGGGTGGCCGGGTCCAGTACCACGTTCTCGAGCACGGTGCCGAACATCCGGGTCGCGGCATAGATCTCGGGCTCCGTGTCCTCCCGGAGCCGGATCACCTTGGCATAGCAGCCGCCCTCGAAGTTGAAGACGCCGCGGTCGCTCCAGCCGTGCTCGTCGTCGCCGATGAGCTGGCGCGACGGATCGGCGGAGAGCGTCGTCTTGCCGGTGCCCGAGAGGCCGAAGAAGACCGCCGTGTCGCCGTCGGGGCCGATGTTGGCGGAGCAGTGCATCGGCATCACGCCCTGGGCCGGCAGCTGGTAGTTGAGGGCGGTGAAGATCGACTTCTTCATCTCGCCCGCGTACCGGGTTCCCCCGATCAGGACCAGCTTCTTCCCGAAGTGGATCACGATGAACGTCCCGCTTCGGGTGCCGTGCCGCGCCGGATCGGCCTGGAAGTCCGGCGCGTGCAGCACCGTGAAGCCGGGGCGGAAGTGCGCCAGCTCGGCCGGGACGGCGCGGATGAACATGTTGCGCACGAACAGGGCGTGCCAGGCGTTCGGGGTGATGAACCGGACCGGGATGCGGTAGGCCGGATCGGCGCCGCCGAAGAGGTCCTGCACGTACAGCTCGCGCGCGTCGAGGTAGGCCCGGACGTCCTCGTGCAGCCGGTCGAAGGCTTCGGGCTCGAGCCGGGGGTTCTTCTCCCACCAGATCCGGTCGGCGGCGCCGGGCTCTTCGATGACGAACTTGTCCTTCGGGGAACGCCCGGTATGCGGGGAAGTAACGGCGGTGAAGGCTCCCTGATCGGTGAGCTGACCTTCGCTGCGGCGGAGCGCGTGTTCGATGAGCGCGGGCGGCGTCAGATTGGCGTGAATCCGGATCGGGAAGAGGCCATGCTCGACGAGAGTGAGGCTCTCCCGAGGAACTGCTGCGCTCGTCTCGGTACTCATACGCTCCTGGGCGCGTGGCGCGCGGCAAGGGACTCGGGCCGGCGAGGAGGCGCCGGCCGCAGGCTGGCCGGAAGTATCGGCAGGCGGGGCGCCGGGGGCAACGGGGTGGGGTAAGGCGTTGGGGGTTTGAGCGTTACGACTCCTGGCCCGGCACCAGGAGCGGAGCGAGAGGGGGCATGACCCGAATCATGCCCCCTTCGCTCCGCTCAGGGTGATGAGCTCACCCTATCTGCGTGGACCGCCTGACCGCCTGACCGCCTGACCGCCCGCCCGAGCTCACGGCCCGACCGGCTCCACGTTCGGCGTCAGGTGATAGATCACCTCCGCCGTCGCCAGGTCGCGCTCGCTGGGGCCGGCCACGGCGGGATCGGCGAACATGAGATCGGTGGCCACGCCGGAGTGGCGCCAGATGCCGAGGGCGTGCCCCAGCTCGTGAGTGGTGGTGAGTGCGAGACACTCCGGCAGGCCGGGCGCGTTGGGATCCGACCGGGGGTCGATGTACATCCGCACCGGCAGCCGGAGCTGGGTGTGGTCGTCGCTGATGTCCAGATCGGTCGCCCCGGCACACTCGGAGGCGAGCGCGCTGTGGAGCCGGACCCGGGAGAACTGGACGCCCGGCGCCCCGCCGGCGCGGACGATGACGTCGGCCGAGGCCGAGTCGCTCACGATCGTCGCGTCGAACTCGTCGTACAGGAACGCCCGCCGCCACGCGGCGATGGCGGGGGGGACGTTCGCCGGCAGGCTGGCGGCATCCTCCACCCAGATCCGGACCGGAAGCCGGTCCTTCGGCCAGTGAAAGGTCAGGCTGTCGTTGCCGGTCCCGCTCGCGGCCGGGACGATGAGACGCCACTCGTAGAAGTCGATGCGGATCGGCGTCGCGATGTCGCCGCACGCCGCGCCGACCAGGACGAGCGCTGCCGCAATCCAGCGGCGCCGGGCGGTCATCGGGCGCTCCGGGAAAGGCCCACGGAGAGCGAGATCCGGCTCACGCCCTGGGTCTGGGAAAAGTTGCGCGCCTCGAGCTCGTCGGTCGAGAAGCGGTGGAAATCGTAGCCCAGCGAGGTCATGAGGTCCCATTTGGCGAGCACGGGGCGGCGGTAATCGACGCCCGCGCCCGCCAGGAAGCGGGTGGTGCCGCCTTCGCGGAAGATGCCTTCCTTGTCCGCGGGCCAGTACCTGATCCCTCCAGCCCCGACCCGCCACCGGAACTCGCGGTAGATCGGCCCTTCCAGCCCGAGCTGGAGCGTGGCGATGCGGAGGGTGCCCAGATCGGTGTCGCTCCCGGACTCACTGCTGTGAAACTTGCCGGAGGCGAGCGTGCCCTCGAGGCCGACCCGGTAGCCTCGGGCGCCGACGGGCAGGGTGGCACCGAGCGCGATCATCGGCGCGATCGACTGGCGCACCGTGATTTCGTCGACGATGACGTCGCGCAGGAGCCTGCTGGCGCCGACGGCGCCGAGCCGGGCGTGATACTCGAGCTGGGCGTGGACGCCCGTCGCACTGGCCGGGAGACACAGGGCCAGGAGCAGGATTGCTTTTGGCATGCGGGGAAGATGGGCCTGGCCGTGCACCGGGTCAACGCGCCCGACGTGCGCGCGCGTAGGCGCGAAGACGTCGCAGCATGCGACGATCCTGCGTCACCTCGTCGTCGCCCTTCGGCGTCTCGATGACCTTCATCACTCCCGCGAACCTCGGCTCGCGCATGAGGCGCCGGAACGGCTCGGCGCCGAGCGTCCCTTCGGCGATCAGCTCGTGCCGGTCGCGGCGCGACGCGAACGGCGTCTTCGAGTCGTTGAGGTGGAGACAGCGGAGCTGCGACAAGCCGATCGCGGCCTCCCACTGGCGCCACACCCCGTCGAAGTCCCGCACCAGGTCGTACCCCGCCGAGTAGAGGTGGCAGGTGTCCGCGCAGAAGGCAACGCGGTGCCGGACGTCGTCGCCGATCGCGGCGCGCAGCTCGGCCAGCTCCTCGAAGGTGCTGCCGAGCGCGGTGCCGGTGCCGGCGGTGGTCTCGAGCAGGATGCCGACCGCCCCCGGCACCGCGCGAAGGCAGCGCGAGTAGGACTCGGCGTTGCGCCGGATGCCCGCCGCGCGGTCGTCGAGAAAGTTGCCCGGATGCGAGACGACGAAGCGGATCCCGAGCCGCTCGCAGCGCTCGAGCTCGGCCCGGAACGACGCCTCCGATCGCTGGCGCAGCACGGAGTCGGGCGAGGCGAGGTTGATTAGGTAGGAGTCATGCGACACTATTTGGGTAATGCCGGTCCGCGCCACTTCCCGGCGGAACGCGTCCACGGTGTCTTCGGCGATCACCGGCTCGCGCCACTGATTGGGAGTCTTGGTGAACACCTGGATGGCAGAGGCCCCGATAGCCGCACCGCGCGCCAGCGCGGTCGGTACGCCACCCGCGGTCGACACGTGTGCACCGAGCATCTCGGTCGTCGCTTGATGTGCCACGCGTCCTCCATGATTCGATGACCGGCGCCGCACTCCCGCGGCCGCGCGTCCTGCTGGACGGCGATGCCTCCGCCCGTCCCGACGGCCTGGAGCGCGCGTTGACTCGCGCCGGGTTCCACATCCTCACGGCCATCGCCCCCACACCGCACCAGCCCCCTCCCGACGCGCTGCTCACCACCCTCCCTGACGCCGACCCGGACGCGCTGCGCCAGGTGCTGGCGCACGCCGCGGAGGAGCCGCCGCGCGTCGTCGTGTTCGCGGCCGAGGGCCCGGACGCGCCGACCGCGGCCCTGGCGCTCGGCGCCGCGGACGCGCTCGCCGCGCCCGTGCACCTGCCGGAGCTCTGCGCCCGACTGCTGGCGCGAATCCGGGACCGCCAGCTCCCGGCCGGCACGCTGTACGAGGCCCGGGTGCGCGAGACGCTCCGCGACTTCATCCAGCAAGCTCGAGCGGGCCTCCAGCCGGACGAGGTGGCCCTCGCGCTGGTCCGGCGGCTCGGCCGCGCGTTGAGCCTGACCCACTGCTCGTTCGTCGTGACGCGCTCCGGCGAGGACGAGGGGCGGGTCGTCGCCGACCTGGCGGACGGCCGCGGAGAACACGCGCCGCTGGACTTGGGCCGCTATCCCGAGATCGCCGAAGCGGTGCGGAGCCGCCGCACGCTCACCATGCCGGATACCCACGCGGGGCCGTCGGGCCACGCCGTCATGACGGTGATGCCGGTGGTCGTGGACGACGAGGTGGCCGGGGTGCTGCTGATGCGCGGGCCCGACGCGGCCCCCGGACTCAGCGCGGCCCAGCTCGGCCTGGCCGCGAGCCTGGCGGAGGCGGCCGCCCGGGCGCTCGACGGCGTGCGCGCCGCCACCGACGGACTGCGTCCGCCGCCGCCCGCGGCGCTCGACCGGCGGCTGCAGGAGGAGCTGGAGCGCTCGCGGCGCTACTCCTTGAGCTTCAGCCTCGTGCTGCTGCATCAGGACGGGGCGACCGTGCCGGACGAGGCAGGCCCCGAGGCCGAGATCCGTCAGCGCCACGAGCTCGTCGGCCGGGTCCGGCGGGAGCTCCGTCTGCCCGACTTCGTCGCCGGGTACGCGGGCGACGAGCTGGCGCTGGTGCTGCCGGAGACGGACGCCGACGGCGCGCGCCGCTGGATCGTGCGGACCCGCGAACGACTGGGAGGAGTGGCCGCCGGTATCGTGGCGTACCCCCACCCCGCGGTCACCGTGCCGGACGACCTGCTCGCTCTGGTGGAGGCCGCTCTCCGTCGCGGGCGGGCCCAGACGGGCGAGCGGATCGGCGTCGCCGAGTAGCGGCCGGCCGCGCTACCGTTTCCGCAGCCAGGTGGTCGGATCGAGCGCCACCTGATTCTCCCCTCGGATCTCGAAGTGCAGGTGCGGCCCGTAGTCGGAGTTCTCGCCCCCGACCGCACCGATCGTCTGCCCCTTGGTGATGGTGGCGCCCAGCTTGACGGCCGCCGACTGGAGATGGGAGTAGACCGAGTAGTAGCCGTTGCCGTGCTCCAGGACGATCGTGAGCCCATACGTCCCGAACTGTCCGACCAGCCGCACCTTTCCCGCCTCCACCGCCCGGACCGGCGTCCCCACCGCCGCCGCGATCCCGACCCCGTTCCAGCGGATGATCCCGCCGCTCGGCAGCGTGTCCCGTCCGAAGCGGTAGACGATGGTGCCCTCCACCGGCCAGTCGAGCTTGCCCAGGCTGGCGGTGGTGATCGAGCCCGGCCCGGCCACGGCACCGCGCAGGCCGCGGGACGCGTCGTCCCGTCGCGCGCGCTCGAGCGCGGCCAGCAGGCCGTTGAGCCGGGCTTCGTCCTTCTGGAGGGAGGTGAGCCGCCGCTCGGTGCTGCGGGCGGAGCGCTGGAGCGACTCGAGCCGCCGCGCGCGCGCCTGGGCCAGGTCGGTGAACTTGGCGACCTCGGCCTCGCGCTCCTGGCGCGAGCGGTCGAGCTGGGTCCGCACGTTGAGGATGTTGTTCCGCTCGACGATGACGCGGCTCCGGAGCTGCTCCACGTCGGTCACCAGCGCCCGGTCCTGCCGGCTGGTGAGGTAGAGATACTTGTAGCGGCTGAGGAGGTCGCCGAACGACTCGGCCGCGAACAGCGCCTGGAAGGTGTAGAGCGTCCCACGCTTGTAGATGTCGACCAGCCGGCGCTCGAGCACGGCGCGGCGCTCGGCGAGGTTGTCCTCGGCCAGTATCAGCTCGGCGCTCGAGCGGTCGAGCTGGCTCGCGAGGCCGCCGATCTGGCGCTCGATCTCGTTCACGATCCGCTGGGTCGATTCGCGCTGACGCTCGAGGTTGCTCAGCTCGTCGTTGACGTCGTGCACCTGGCCCTGGAGCCGCTGCTGCTGCTCCTGGAGCTGGTCCCGCTCGCGGCGGATCTCCTCCAGGCGCCGGCGGCTGCGCTCGAGCTCGGTGTCCTGGGCGTGGAGCGGCTGGCTCAGGCCCAGGAGGCTCATGAGGACGGCGAGAAGCTGGAGGACCCGGTGCAGTCCCCTACACATGCCGCAGGTGCCGCCCCACGCTCACCAGGCTGCCGCCGAGGCCGAGCATCACGCCGAACAGCACGATGGCGACCATCTGGTAGGACTGGTAGAAGATCAACCCCGCGAACGCCCCCCCGCTCCGGTCGCGGAACAGGAGGTAGCCGCCGTAGCACAGCGCCAGCGAGAGCAGGCCGCCCAGCAGCCCCTTGAGCGCGCCCTCGAGCAGGAACGGCCCCCGGATGAACCAGTTGGTGGCCCCGACGAGCCGCATGATCGAGATCTCGCGCGCCCGCTGCAGCAGGGTGAGCCGGATCGTCACCCCGATGATCACCACGGCCACCGCGGCGAAGGCGAGGCCGATCACCAGCCCCACGATGCCGGTCACGTTCCGCAGATGGTCGAGCTTCTCCACCCACTCCCGACCGAAGCGGACGTCGTTGACGAAGCCGAAGCCGCGGAGCCGCTGGGCCACGCGCTCGACGGTAGCGGCGTCGCGGTAGCCGTCCTTGAGCCGGACCTCGATCGAGGCGGGCAGCGGGTTCACCTGGAGGTCGCGGTAGGCGTCGCGGAACTCGACCAGCTCGCGCCGGGCCCGCCCGAGGGCCTGGGCCTCCGTGATGTACTGGACGTCCTGCACCTCGGGGAAGGCCGCGATGTCCTCGGTGGCGAGCGTGATGGTCTCGGCGGGGGTTCCGCGCAGCACGAATGCCACGATCTCCACCCGCTCCTCCAGCCCGCGAAGGGCCTCGCGGAGGTTGATCGCCACCAGGCCGAAGAGGCCCAGGGTGAAGAGCGAGAAGGCGATGGTGGTAATGGAGAGCACCGAAAGCAGCGGCGCCCGTCGGAAGGAAAGCAGCGCCTCGCGGGTGAGCAGCCTCATGGCGCCTCCCCGGCCTCGGCTTCGGCTTCGTCCTCGGCGGAGTCGTAGA
>DASSYY010000089.1:0-7777 GCA_035703025.1 Gemmatimonadales bacterium
CGCCGATCCACGACCCGAACTGGAAGAACGGCGGCACGACCCACTGCTCGCCCGGATAGTACTGCGCGAGTACCCGCTCGATCTTCTCGAGCAGGTCGGGGATGGCCTCGAACAGCGTCTCGTTGAAGAAGTGGAGGCCCCAGAAGACCTCCTGCGGGACGGTCGGCTTCTGGAGGCGCAGCTCGCCCGTGAGCCAGAGCAGCTCGATCTCGTTCCGGAGCCCGTCGATGAGGCTCTGGCGCTCGCGCGGGGTCCAGCGGGGCGACTCGAGATCGACCAGGCGGCGGTAGATGCGCCGGTGCTTCTCGAGCACGGTGACGCGCTTGGCCTCGGTGGGATGGGCCGTGATGACGGGGCGGACGCGCAGGTGCTCGAGCAGCGCGCGGATCTCGGCCGCGGGAACCTTGGCGGCCGCCGCGCTGGAGAAGACCTGCGCGAACGTGCCGCGCAGCAGCTCGTATCCGCGCTCGGCCTCGATCTGCCGCCGGCGCCGCATCGCGGCGTTCTGCTCGGCGATGCTCAGGAGCTGGAACCAGATCCCCTGCACCTGGAGCGTTCGCGCCAGCAGCTCGGCGCTGAGCTCGTGGGGCGACCGCTCGCCGCGCAGCACCGGCTCGACGTCGGGCGCGCGCTGGCGCACCAGCGTGAGCATGAGCTCGCTCAGGAGCTCGACCACCTCGTTGGCGTAGTGGGCCGCGCTGGCGGCCACCGGGTCGGGCGACTCAGGCAGCTCGGTGGCGGCGAACGGCTCCAGCGCCACGTGGCTCACACGACGCGATCCCGGAGTGGCTTTCCGCTGAAGAAGAGCTGAAGGTTTTCGAACGCCCGCATGCCCATGGCCACCCGGGTCTCCTGGGTGGCGCTTCCGAGATGGGGCAGCAGCACCACGTTGTCCATCGCCACCAGTGCCTGGGTGACTTGGGGCTCCTTCTCGAACACGTCGAGTCCGGCGCCGGCGATCCGCTTGCTCTCCAGCGCCTCGACCAGGGCGGCCTCGTCCACCACGTCCCCGCGGGCCGTATTGATGAGAAAGGCCTCCGGCCGCATCATCGCCAGCCGGTCGCGATTCATGAGGTGCCGGGTCTCGGGGGTGGCGGGACAGTGGAGCGAGACGAAGTCCGCCTCGCGCAGCACCGCCTCCAGGCTGTCCCGGGGCTCCGCACCGAGCGACCTGGCGATCTCCGGCGACGGCGGGAAGGGATCGTGGAAGATCACCTTCATCCCGAAGCCGTGGTGAGCCCGCTGCGCCACCGCGCGCGCGATCCGGCCCATGCCGATCAGCCCGAGCGTCTTGCCCGTGACATGCGTCCCGAGCATGTGGGTGGGACGCCAGCCGGTCCACTGCCCACCCCGGAGATGCCGCTCGCCTTCCCCGGCGCGGCGGGCCGTCATGAGCAGCAGCGTCATGGCGAGGTCCGCCGTCGCGTCGGTAAGGACATCGGGCGTGTTGGACACCGAGATCCCGCGGGCCTTGGCCGCCTCGGTGTCGATGTTGTTGAACCCGACGCCGAAGTTGGCCACCAGCTTCGCCCGGCGAGGCTCGGCGGAGAGCACGTCGGCGGTGACCTTGTCGGTGACGGTGGTGAGGAGGGCGTCCGCGTTCCGCAGCGCTTCCTTCAGGCCGTCCGCGGTGAGCGGGCGGTCCTCGGGGTTGAGCCGGGCGTCGAACTCCCGCAACAGCGCCGCGTGCACCGGCTCCGGGAGCCGGCGGGTCACCACGACGACGGGCCGCGGGCTCACGTGGCGACCGCCACGCGCTTCGACATGCCTCCGAGCACCCGGGCGGCGGTGCTGCCGAGATCGGCCGGGCTCGGGACCACGGTGATGCCCGCCTCGCGCATGATCTCGACCTTCTCGGCGGCGCTCTCGCCGAAGGCACGGATGATCGCGCCGGCGTGGCCCATCCGGCGGCCCTTGGGCGCGGTCAGGCCCGCGACGTAGCCGATCACCGGCTTCTTCATGTTCTTCTTGGCGTAGAGCGCCGCCTCCCCTTCCTGGGGGCCGCCGATCTCGCCGATCATCATGACGGCCTCGGTCTCGGGATCCTCCTCGAAGCGCTGGAGGATGTCTACGAACGAGCTGCCGTTGATCGGATCGCCGCCGATTCCGACGCTGGTGGAAATCCCGATGCCGAGCGCCTTCATCTGCGCGGCCGCCTCGTAGCCCAGCGTCCCCGACCGGGTCACCAGCCCCACGGTACCCTGCTGGTAGATGTGTCCCGGCATGATGCCGAGCATGGCCTTGCCCGGGCTGATGATGCCCGCGCAGTTGGGGCCGATCAGGGTCGAGCGCTTCTCCTTCGGATAACGCCACAGGTAGCGCTTCACCATCATCATGTCCTGCGCCGGAATGCCGTCGGTGATGGCGCAGATCAGCCGGATCCCCGCGTCGGCCGCCTCCATGATGGAGTCGGCGCAGAACGCCGCCGGGACGAAGATGATGGATGCCTCGGCGCCGGCCTCCTTCACGGCCTCCTTCACCGTGTTGAACACCGGCCGGTCCAGATGCCGCTTGCCGCCCTTACCGGGGGTGACACCGCCCACGAGGTTGGTGCCGTAGGCCATCATCTCCTTACCGTGGAACGTGCCCTTATCCCCGGTGAAGCCCTGAATGATCACACGCGTCCGTTGGTCGATCAGGATGCTCATGGCTTTCCATTCCCGGCCGTGGTTCCGGAGGCCTTGAGGACGGCCACGACCTTCTCGGCCGCCTCGGTGAGAGTGTCCGCGGTGACGAGGTCGAGTCCGCTGTCCTTCAGAATCTTGCGGCCTTCCTCGACGTTGGTCCCCGCCAGCCGCACCACCAGCGGCACCGCCGGCTTCAGCTCCTTGACGGCGTTCACCACGCCCTGCGCCACCCAGTCGCACCGGTTGATGCCGGCGAAGATGTTGACGAGGATGGCTTTGACCTTGGGATCGGCGAGCACCAGCCGGAAGGCGTTGCAGACCTTCTCGGGCGAGGCGCCGCCGCCCACGTCCAGGAAGTTGGCCGGCGAGCTGCCGGCGTGCTTGATGAGGTCCATCGTGCCCATGGCCAGCCCCGCGCCGTTCACGATGCAACCGATCTCGCCGTCGAGGGCGACGTAGTTGATGCCGTACTCCGCGGCCTGGGACTCGCGGGGGTCCTCCTCGGCGTAGTCCCGGAGCTCGCTGACGTTGGGCCGGCGGAAGAGCGCGTTGTCGTCGAAGGTCATCTTGCAGTCGAGGGCCAGCAGCTGGCCGTCGGACGTGAGGACGAGCGGATTGATCTCCACCATCGTGGCGTCGAGGTCGCGGAAGCCGCGATAACAGCCGAGCAGCGTCGTCACCGCGCGCGTCACCTGGGCCGAGTCGAGCCCGAGCGCGAACGCGATCTCGCGGGCCTGGAAGGCCGTGAGTCCCACCGCCGGCTCGACCACCGAGCGGATGATGGCCTCCGGCGACTTCTCCGAGATCTCTTCGATCTCCATGCCGCCCTGAGCCGAGGCGACGATCATCACTCGCTCGCTCTTCCGGTCGAGCACGAAGCCGAGATAGATCTCGCGCTCGATCGGGACGGCGGCCTCCACGTACAGCCGGTGGACCGTGCGGCCCTCGGGGCCCGTCTGGTGGGTCACGAGCCGCTTGCCCAGCAGCGCCTTCGACGCGGTGCGGACCTCGTCCTCGTTGGAGCAGAGCTTGATGCCGCCGGCCTTGCCCCGCGCGCCGGAATGGATCTGCGCCTTCACCGCCCAGCGGGCGCCGCCGATCTCCGAGGCGCGGTAGACGGCCTGCTCGGGGCTGTACGCCACCCCGCCCCGCGGGATCGCGACGCCGAAGCCGGCGAGCAGCTCCTTGGCCTGATATTCGTGGATGTCCACGCTCGTCCTCCGTAAGGGATCAATGGGACCGTCGTCCCGACTGCGCCCGTTCAGCCCGGGAGACGGCCTACCCCCGGGCCGCCGACAGCGCCCCGCCCTGGGCCTCGATCGCCGCCGCCGTGTTCACCACGTTCTGCGCCATCCGCGCCGAGGCCGCGTCGATCATGCGGCCGTCGAGCTGGGCCGCGCCCTTGCCGTCGCGCGCGGCCTCCTCCAGCGCCACCAGGATCCGCTTGGCCCGGTCCACCTCCGCCGGTGGCGGACTGAACACCTCGTTGGCGAGCGCGATCTGGGACGGATGGATCGCCCACTTGCCTTCGATACCCAGTGCCGCGCCCCGCCGCGCCGCGAGCCGGTAGCCGTCGGGATCCTTGAAATCGCCGAACGGGCCGTCGATCGGCCGGAGCCCGTAGGCCCGGCAGGCGACGATCATGCGCGAGAGCGCGGCGTGCCACTGGTCGCCCGGGTAGTCCGGGTTGAGACCGCCGATCACGACGGTGCGGGCGCGGCAGCTCGCCGCGTAGTCGGCGACGCCGAAGTGCATGGCCTCGAGCCGGCGGCTCGATTGCGCGATGGCCTCGACGTTGGCCATGCCGAGCGCCGTCTCGATCAGGACGTCGATGCCGAGGCGGTGTGGGATGCCCTTGGCCTCCTCGATCTGGGTGACCATGGCGTCCACCATGTAGACGTCGGCCGGCACGCCCACCTTCGGAATCAGAATGGTATCCAGGCGATGGCCGGCCTGCTCCACCACGTCGACCACGTCCCGGTACATGTAGTGCGTATCGATGCCGTTGATCCGCACCGAGATGGTCTTCCCGCGGCCGCGCCAGTCGAGGTCCAGCAGCGCCCGGATGACGTTCTTGCGGGCCTGCTCCTTGTCGCCGGGCGCGACGGCGTCCTCGAGATCGAGGAAGATGTAGTCGGCCTCGCCATCGAGGGCCTTCTGGAACATTCCCGGATTCGAGCCCGGCACCGCCAGCTCGCTGCGCTGCAGCCGCTGGCGGGCGGGCTCGGAACGCGTGTGGCTCATCGAGCGGCGCCCGCGGTGGCCTTCTCCTTCGCTGCCGCCGGCGGCGGCGCGTCGGGCGCGCGGGGAGGCAGCTCGCGCTTCTCGAGCGGCTTGGCGGTCCCGCGCCAGTATTCCGACGCCGCGCCGACGCCGCTGCCGGGCGTGATCTTCATGCCCGCGTCCCGCATCGCCATCTCGGCCCCGGCGATGCCGCCGAGCAGCATGCACTCGTTGAGGTCGCCCAGGTGGCCGATGCGGAAGAGCCGCCCCGCCATGCGCGCGAGCCCGGCGCCCAGCGCCAGGTTGTAGCGCCGGTAGGCGATGTCGATCACCTCGGCGGCGTTGATGCCGGCCGGGACCATGATGGCGCTGACGGTGTCCGAGTGCCACTTGGGCTGCCGGGCACAGAGCTCGAGGCCCCATGCCTTGACCGCCGCCCGGGTCCCCTCGGCGAGGCGATGATGCCGGGCCAGGACGTTCTCGAGCCCTTCCTCGAAGATCATCGCCAGCGATTCGCGGAGCCCGTAGAGCAGCGGCAGCGAGGGGGTGTACGGGAAGTAGCCCGTGGCGTTGGCCTTCTTCATGTCGCCGAAGTCGAAGAACACCCGCGGGAGCTTGGCGGAGTCGTACAGCGCCGCGGCCTTCGGGCTGACGGCCACGATGCCGAGGCCGGCGGGGAGCATGAGGCCCTTCTGCGAGCCGGTGACGGCGCAGTCGACGCCCCACTCGTCCATCCGGAAATCGATGCTGCCGATCGAGCTGACGCCGTCCACCATGAGCAGCGCGGGATGCCTGGTGTCGTTGAGCGCCTTTCGCATCGCGGCCACGTCGCTGGTGACGCCGGTGGCGGTCTCATTGTGGGTAAACAGGACGGCCTTGATCTCGTGGGCCTTGTCGGCCGCGAGCGCCTCCTGGTAGCGCTCGATCGGGGCGCCCTCGCCCCACTCGGTGTCGAGCACGTCCACCCGGAGGCCGAGCCGCTGGGCCATGTCGATCCACAGGTGGCTGAACATGCCGAAGCGCGCCGCGAGGACCCGGTCGCCCGGGCTCAGCGTGTTCGAGAGCGAGGCCTCCCAGGCGCCCGTGCCGCTCGCCGGGAAGATGTAGGCCTGGCCGGTGGTGGTCTTGAAGATCTTCTTGAGGTCCTGGAGCACCGGGGCCGCGAGCTTCGGGAAGTCCGAGGACCGGTGGTCTTCCATCGCGATGTGCATCGCGCGGAGGATACGGTCGGGCGTATTCGTGGGACCCGGGACGAAGAGAAAGTTGCGGCCGGCCATGCGCGGACCCTCGCGGCTGAAAGAAAGGAGTGGGGCGCAGGCGCGACGCCTCCGCCGGATCTGACTACATTAGCAGGCGCGCGGCCCGCTGAATTTTTATGCGTCAAACCATGTATAGCACTTTGTGCTTTTTTTCACAAGGCTGGGACCTTGCCCCTCTCGCCCGCCCAATCCCGCACGACTTCCACTCCCCGCGAGCTCCTGACGGAGCTGTATACCGTTGCCACCGCTGCAGTTGACCCTGCCCCTGCCCTGGCGACCCGGCTCCGGACCCTGGCTCGGAACCCCGGCCGGCACCGCTGGGTGCTCGCCCTGGGGAAGGCGGCGATCCCCATGGCGCGGGCGGCGACAGACACCCTGGCCGCGTGGGGAGAATCGCCCGCGGGCGGGCTCATCGTGGCGCCCCAGACCTCCGACCCGCCCCACCCGAGCATCGCCGTCGTCGCCGGCGACCATCCCGAGCCCGGGCCCGGCTCGCTGGCTGCCGCGGAGGCACTGGGCCGTGCGGCCGCGGCGGTCGGTCCGGACGACGAGGTCTGGGTGCTGCTCTCGGGCGGTGCCTCCAGCCTGCTCGCCGCGCCCGTCGACGGCATCGCGCCGGAGGAGCTCAGCGCCCTCTACCACCTGCTGCTCGGCTCCGGCCTCGACATCACGGCCATGAACCGGATCCGAAAGCGGTTTTCCCGGTGGGGCGGCGGCCGGCTCGCCCGGGCCCTCGCGCCCGCCCGGGTGCGCGTCTTCATCGTGTCCGACGTCATCGGCGACGATCTGCCCTCGATCGGCTCCGGCCCCTGCGTCCCCGACATCGCCACGGCGACCGACGTCCGGCGGATGCTCGAGGGCGCGGGGCTCTGGAATCGCATCCCCGCCGCCGCGCGGCGCGTGGTCACGGCGTCGGAGTCGGGAGAAACGGCGGAAACGCCAAAGCCCGGAGACGCGGCCTTCGCGCGGGTGACCATCGAGCTGATCGCCAGTAACCGGTTGGCCCTCGAAGCTGCGGCCAAGCGCGCGGCAGAGTTGGGCCTCGCTCCCATCGTGGCGGAGACGCCGCTCGCCGGGGAGGCGTCGGCGACCGGGGCGAGTGTAGCCGCTTCTCTCCTACAAAATTGCGGCCCGCCGGAGATCCCGCAACCAGCGGCGCCGAGCCGCTGCTACATCTGGGGCGGCGAGACGACGGTCACGCTGGGCGACGCGCCGCCGGGACTGGGCGGGCGCTGCCAGGAGCTGGCGCTGGCGGCGGCCCGGGCGCTGGCCGGCGCGCGGCCCGGGGTGGCCTTGCTCGCCGCGGGCACCGACGGCCGGGACGGGCCGACCGATGCCGCGGGCGCGATCGTCGACGGTGCCACATGGCGCGCCGCGGCGGCCGCTGGCCGCGATCCGGCGCGCGACCTGGCGGCGCACGACGCCTATCGAGCGCTGGATGCCGCGGGGGCGCTGCTGAAGGTGGGCCTCACGGGAACCAACGTGATGGATGTGGTGATTGGCGTGCTGTAGGACGCTGACGCGGTCCCTCTACGGCCGAAGCGGCAGCCGGGGCCGCCAGTCGCTCCCGATGAGCACGCTCACATCCACCCGGCGAAGCGTATCCGGCAGGACCACGACGCGACCCGCGCCGAGCGCCTCGGCGACGTCCCGCCCCTGGCCGGGATC
>DASSYY010000095.1:0-7534 GCA_035703025.1 Gemmatimonadales bacterium
GTCGTGGCCCGGCGCCGAGAACGGGCGCTGGTTGACGTAGAGGTCGAGCTCGAAGCGCATCTTCAGCAGCAGCCCCCGCTCGATGACCCCCGGCGGCACCTCCGGCGTGCCCACGGCGCCGAGCAGGATGGCGTCGAACCCACGCAGCTGATCGAGCGTCGCATCCGACAGGATCTCGCCGTCACGGAGGTAGCGCTGCCCGCCGAGCTCGAAGTCGGTGGTCTCCATGTCGACGCCGGCAGCCCGCAGCACCTTGACCGCTTCCGCCGTCACCTCGGGCCCGATGCCGTCGCCCGGCAGGACCGCGATGCTGTAGCGCGTCATGCCGGCGCCCCCACAGCAGGGACGCCCCGGCCCCGCTCGTAGGCGGCGATCGCGGTCTCGTCTCGAAGCGTCTGACCGATCTCGTCCAGTCCCTGAAGCAGCATCTCCCGCCGGTAGTCGTCGATCTCAAAGGCGGCTTCGAAGCCCGCGCCATCGGTCACCCGGCGGCTCACCAGGTCGACGGTGAGCTCGTAGGGGCCGTTCGCTCCAGCCGCCCGCCGGAACAGCTCCTGCACCCGGGCCTCTGGCAAAACCACGGGCACTAAGCCATTTTGACAGCAGTTGCCGAAGAAGATATCGGCGAACGAGGGCGCCACCAGGGCCCGGAATCCGTACTCCGCCAGGGCCCACGGCGCGTGCTCGCGGGAGCTGCCGCAGCCGAAATTGGTCCCCGCGATCAGGATCGTGGCGCCCGCGGCCTCCGGCCGGTTGAGCTCGAAATCCTGGTTGGGCGACCCGTCGGGCAGGTAGCGCCAGTCGAAGAACAGCGACGGTCCGAAGCCGGTGCGTTCGATCCGCTTCAGGAACTGCTTCGGGATGATCTGATCGGTGTCGACATTGGCTCGGGGCAGCGAAACGGCCCGTCCGGTGTGCCTGGAGAAGGGTTGCATACGCTCTTGGATAAATATACTAGAAAATATAGACAATGAGGTGATATATCACTTGATAGCAAATCTATAAAATTTTTACACCAATGGTCTTACTGCATATACCTCAAGTATTACATCACTAAGCATACCTGTATTTCCACACGCATAATTGAGCTCTTAGCCCCGCATATAGCTCCGAACGTCCACTAAACGGCCTTCCACCGCCGCCGCGACCGCCATCACGGGGCTGACGAGGTGCGTGCGCCCTCCCCTGCCCTGCCGTCCTTCGAAATTGCGGTTCGAAGTCGAGGCGCAGCGCTCCCCTGGACCGAGGATGTCCTCGTTCATGCCGAGGCACATTGAGCAGCCTGGATTCCGCCACTCGAACCCGGCCTCGGTGAAGATCCGGTCGAGTCCTTCCCGCTCAGCCTGCGCCTTGACCCGCTGCGAGCCGGGCACCACCATTGCCCGGACCCCGCCGGCGACTTTTCTGCCTTGCGCCAATTTGGCAGCCTCCCGAAGGTCCTCGATCCGGGCATTGGTACACGACCCCAGGAACACCCGATCCACCTTGAGGCCTTCGAGCGGGGTGCCCGGCCGAAGGCCCATGTAGTCGAGCGCACGGGCGAAAGACTGACGATCGGCGTCCGACGCCTGGTCGGCCGGATCGGGGACCCGCTCGGTGATTTCGGCGGTCATGCCGGGGCTCGTCCCCCACGTCACTTGCGGGCCGAGCGCGGCGGCGTCGATCTGGACCGTCGCGTCGAACGCGGCGCCCGGATCGGTATGGAGCGACTTCCAGCGCGCCTCGAGGCGGGTCCAATCCGCCCCCTTGGGCGCCCGGGGCCGATCCCGGAGGTAGGCCAGCGTCACCGCGTCGGGAGCGACCATCCCGGCCCGGGCCCCGGCCTCGATGGACATGTTGCAGACGGTCATCCGGCCCTCCATGGAAAGGGTCCGGATGGCGTCACCGGTGTACTCGACGACGTGGCCGGTGGCCCCGGCCGTCCCGATCCGGCGAATCAGGGCCAGCACCAGATCCTTGGCGGTCACCCCGGCGGCCGGGAGGCCGGCAAACCGCACTTCCATGGTCCGGGGCCGCGCCTGGACGATGCACTGGGTCGCCAGCACGTGCTCCACCTCGCTGGTCCCGATGCCGAAGGCCAGCGCCCCGAAGGCGCCGTGGGTAGAGGTATGGGAGTCACCGCAGACGATGATCATGCCGGGCTGGGTGAGCCCCAGCTCGGGGCCGATCACGTGGACGATGCCCTGCTCCGGGCTGTCGAGGTCGAAGAGCTCCACCCCGAACTCCCGCGCATTGCGGACCAGCGCGGCCACCTGGCGGGCCGAGACCTGGTCGGCGATGGGGAGACGGCGGTCGCCCGTGGGCACGTTGTGATCGACCGTGGCCACGGTGAGGTCGGGCCGCCGGACCCGCCGCCCCGCCAGCCGCAGCCCCTCGAACGCCTGGGGGGAGGTGACCTCATGGACCAGGTGGAGGTCCACGTACAACAGCGCCGGACCATCCGCCGGCTTCCCCGGGACATCAACGACGTGCGCGTCCCAGACCTTCTCGAACAGGGTGCGCGGCGGCGTCACGAGACCGTCGCCGCCTTCCGCGCGGCCGGCTCCCTGGGCTCCGCCGCCGCCCGCTGGGCCGCCTTCCCCTCCTCCGACCACGGCATCATGGCCCGGAGCTGGGCGCCCACGCGCTCGATCTGGTGGTCGCGGTCGGCCTGCCGCATCCGCTCGAAATTCGGGCGGCCGGCTCGGTTTTCCGCCAGCCACTCGCGGGCGAACGAGCCATTCTGGATCTCCTCGAGGATTCGCCGCATCTCGGCGCGGGTCTCCTCGGTGACGACCCTGGGGCCCCGGGTGTAGTCCCCATACTCGGCGGTGTCGCTGATCGAGTACCGCATGAACTGCATCCCGCCGCGATACATCAGGTCGACGATGAGCTTGAGCTCGTGGAGGCACTCGAAGTAGGCCATCTCCGGCCGGTACCCCGCCGCGGTGAGGGTCTCGAATCCGGCCTTCACCAGGGCCGTGACGCCCCCGCAGAGCACCGCCTGCTCACCGAACAGGTCGGTCTCGGTCTCCTCCCGAAACGTGGTCTGGATGACCCCCGCCCTGGTGCAGCCGATCCCCGAGGCATAGGCCAGGGCATTGGCCAGGGCCTGCCCGCTCGCGTCCTGATGCACCGCTACGAGCCCCGGGACGCCGCGGCCGCCCTCGAACTCGCTCCGGACCAGGTGGCCGGGGGATTTGGGCGCCACCATCGACACGTCCACCCCCGCCGGCGGCACGATCTCGCCATAGTGAATGTTGAACCCATGCGCGAACATCAGCGTCTTGCCGGGCTTGAGCCCCTGGACCACGCCCCCCTCGTAGATCGCCCGGCCATCCTGGTCGGGCGTCAGCATCATGATCACGTCGGCCGCCGCCGCGGCTTCGGCGACGGTGCGGACGTCGAGGCCCGCGGCCCTGGCCCGGTCCCAGGAGCCGCCGCCCTTCCGCAGGCCGACGAGGACCTTGGCGCCGCTGTCCCGGAGGTTGAGGGCGTGGGCGTGCCCCTGGCTACCGTAGCCGATGATGGCAAAGGTCCGGCCGGCAAGGCGGCCGCGGTCGGCATCGGCGTCGTAGTACACGCGCACGGGATCGTTCGTCATGACTCCGTCTCTCGTTAGATGTTGGCCGGCACCCGGGCGCCGGCATCGGTCAGTCCCAGCTCGAGCGCCACGGCGCCGCTCCGCGCCACTTCCAGCACGTCGAACCGCTCGAGCGCGCGGATGCAGGAGAGCACGAACGCCTCCGACCCGGTCAACTCGACGATGATCGCCTCGGGGCTGTCGTCCACCACCGAGGCGTGATAGAGCTGGACGACGTCGAGCAGCTCGCCGTAGCGCTCGCCGGTGGCCCGCACCTTCACCAGCGCGAGCTCGCGGGTCACGCCGTCCCGCGCGGGAAAGGCGGCGGCGGCGCGGACGCCGACCACTTTCTGGAGGTGCTGGACGGCCCGTTCGGCCGTGGCTTCATCGGAATGGATCATGATCGTCAGTCTCGAGACGCCCGGCGTCACCGTCGGCCCCACGGCGAGGCTGCGCACGGGCAGGTTTCGCCGCCGGAGCAGTCCGACGGCGCGGGTGAACGTGATGAGGCGATCCTCCAGCAGGACCGTCACGGCGCGCGTGATGGTCATGCGGTGACCGCCTCCGATTCGATCGGCTCGCTGAGCGACGCGCCCGGCGGAATCATCGGGAACACGTTCGCCTCCTGCTCGATCAGGAACTCCACCAGCGCCGGCCCGTCGTGGTCGAGGGCTCCGCGCAGGGCGTCGTCCACCTGGTCGCCGTGCTCGACGCGCCACCCCGGAATGCCGTAGGCCTCGGCCAGCCGGACGTAGTCGGGACTCCAGATCGGGGTCGCCGAGTAGCGGCGGCCGTGGAAGAACTGCTGCCACTGCCGCACCATGCCGAGGTAGCCGTTGTTGAAGATCGCCATCTTCACAGGGATCCGCTCCTGCACCATCGTGGCGATCTCCTGCATGTTCATCTGGAAGCCCCCGTCGCCCGAGATGGCCCACACCGGCTCGTCGGGCCGCGCCAGCGCGACGCCCATCGCCGCCGGTACCGCGAAGCCCATGGTGCCGAGCCCGCCGGAGGTGATGTGCGTGTTGGGGCGCTGGTACCGGAACAGCTTGGCCACCCACATCTGGTGCTGGCCGACGTCGGAGACCACCGTGCAGCGGCCGCGGCTCGCCTCCTCCAGCGCGGCGAGGATGCCCTCCGGAGCGAGCCCACCCTTGAAGCTCTCCACCCGCGGCCGGACGAAGCTCTCGATCTCGGCCCGCCAGCCGTTGCAGTGGCGCGGCTCCAGCGCCTCGAGCAGCTCGCGCAGGATGGCGCGGGCGTCGCCCACGAGGCCCACGGTGACGGGGACGTTCTTCCCGATTTCCGACGCGTCGAGCTCAATGTGGATGACCTTGGCCCCCCGGGCGAAGGCGGCCAGGTTGCCGGTCACCCGGTCGTCGAACCGGAGCCCGACGCCGATGATGAGGTCGGCCTGCTGGATGGCACGGTTGACGTGGACCTCGCCGTGCATGCCCGGCATGCCGAGGTGCAGCGGATGGGCCTCGGGGAATGCGCTGATCCCGAGCAGCGTCGTGATGACCGGGATGCCGGTGCGCTCGGCCAGCGTGCGCAGCTCGGCGTAGGCGTCGCTCAGGATGATGCCGTGGCCCGCCATGATGAGCGGCCGCTCGGCGCGGCCGATCAGGCGCGCGGCCTCGACCAGGGCCGTGGGCGTCGGCCGCCCGACCAGGCCCGCGCGGCGTCCGCTCGCGTCCTGGCCTCCGACGGGCGCCCCGCCGGCGTAGTCGAGCTTCTGGTTCTGCACGTCCTTCGGCACATCGAGCAGCACGGGGCCCGGCCGGCCTTCCCGCGCCACGGCGAAGACCTCGTGCACCGCCTCCGCCAGCTCTTCGACGTCCTCGACCAGCCGGCTGTGCTTGGTGATCGGCTGGGTGATGCCGATGATGTCGGTCTCCTGGAAGGCGTCGCGCCCGATCATGGCGCGCGACACCTGACCGGTGATCGCCACCAGCGGCGTGTTGTCCATGTGCGCCGTGGCGATCCCGGTCACCAGGTTGGTGGCGCCGGGCCCCGACGTCGCGACGCAGACGCCCGTCCGGCCGCTGGCTCGGGCGTAGCCGTCGGCCGCGTGGGCCGCCGCCTGCTCGTGGCGCACCAGCACGTGGCGCAGCCCGGGGAATTCGGGCAGCGCGTGGTAGAACGGCATGATCGCCCCGCCCGGATAGCCGAAGAGGAGGTCGACCCCCTCCTCGAGCAGGGCCCGGCAGAGGATCTGGGAGCCGGTGAGCTGCTCTGCCATTACACGCCCCACAGGTAGATGGAGTTGAGCGAGCTCGCCTCGAGCCGGTCGGCGTGGTGCGCCTTGTTGAGGGCGTGGACCAGGGCCCGGGCGCTGGCCTCGACGATGTCGGTCGAGGCACCGTTGCCCGAGAGCGACTTGCCGTCGACCTTGGCCTGCAGGAACACCTGTCCCACGCTGTCGCGGCCGGGCGTGAGGGAGCGGAGCGAGAGGCTCAGGACCTCGATGGGGCGGCCGAGGATCTCGCTGATCGCGGTGAAGGCGGCGGAGATCGGCCCGTCGCCCGTGCCCCGGGCGGAGCGCTCGCCGGCCCACGGGCCGGTCATTCGCACTTCCGCCGTCGGCGTGATGCTGCCGCAGACCACCCGCAGGTGGCTCAGCTGGTACTCCTCGGGCGCGTCGTGGAAGCTCTCGTGCACCAGCGCCAGGAGATCCTCGTCCAGGATCTCGCGCTTGCGGTCGGCGAGGGCGCTGAACTGCCGGTACACCTCCGCCAGCTGGAGCTCGCTCAGGTCGTAGCCCAGCTCGCGGTAGCGGCGCTCGAGCGCGTGGCGGCCCGAGTGCTTGCCCAGCACGAGGGTCGAGCGGGGGATGCCGACCATCTCGGGCCGGATGATCTCGTAGGTCAGCCCGTTCTGGAGCATGCCGTGCTGGTGGATTCCCGCCTCGTGGGCGAAGGCGTTCCGCCCGACGATCGCCTTGTTCGGCTGGGGGAAGCTGCCCGTGAGGTACGAGAGCAGCTGGCTGGTGCGATAGATCTCGCGGGTCTCGACGTTGCAGCGGAAGCCCAGGGCGGAGCCGCGCACGTGGCTGGCCATGACCAGCTCCTCCATGGCGGCGTTGCCGGCCCGCTCGCCGATCCCGTTGACCGTGCATTCCACCTGGCGCGCGCCCGCGGCGATCGCGGCGAGCGAGTTGGCGACCGCCAGGCCCAGATCGTCGTGACAGTGGGCGCTCAACACCACGCGGTCGGCCCCCGGCACCCGGGCCAGGACGGTGCGGAACATCTCGCCGTACTCCCCCGGCATGGCATAGCCGACGGTGTCGGGCAGGTTCACAGTGGTGGCCCCCTCCTCGATCGCCGCCCGGACGACCTGGCAGAGGAAGTCGGGATCGGTGCGGCTTGCGTCCTCGGCGGAGAACTCGACGTCGTCGGTGTACTGGCGCGCCTGCCGGATCGCGGCCCGCGCGCGGGCGAGCACGTCCTCCCGCGTCGTCTTGAGCTTGTCCTTGATGTGGAGGTCGGACGTCGAGATGAAGACGTGGATCCGGCCGCGCGCGGCGGGGCGGAGCGCCTCGCCCGCGAGTTCGATGTCGCGCTCGTTGCAGCGCGCCAGCGCGGCGATGACCGGCCGCCGGATCTCGGTGGCGATCTGGTTGACGCTCCGGAAGTCCCCGTCCGAGGCGGCCGGGAAGCCGGCCTCGATGACGTCCACGCGGAGCGCGTCGAGCTGCCGCGCGAGCCGCAACTTTTCCTCGGGCGAGAGACTGTTGCCGGGAGCCTGCTCGCCGTCGCGCAGGGTGGTGTCGAAGATCAGGACGCGATCAGCGGACATCGGCGGGTGTCTCCGTCTCGAGCTCGCTCTCCAGCGCTGGCGGTGCGGACTTCGCCCGGTTGCGCTCGAGCCGCCACAGGATCGGGCCGGAAAGCAGGTACGCGATGCCGAGCCCGAACAGCATCGGCTCGTGGTTCACCAGCACGACCACGATGAACACGATCAGCGCGACCA
>DASSYY010000186.1:0-3622 GCA_035703025.1 Gemmatimonadales bacterium
GAGCCACTGCGTGCCGACGCGCGAGATCGCAGCGTGGCTCGGCCTCGGCGAGCGAACGGCAGCCAAGCGGGTCGAGCGGCTCCGCGAGCGGCTCCAGCTGGCGGCCCTCGCCTATCTCGATGCGGCGGAGGGCGACGACCGCCGCGAGCTGCTCGCGTTCCTGGGGCGCGCGTCGCTCGCGCCCGCACCCGCCGCCCGGCTCCGGGCGGCACGCGCCGCGGACGCGGAGGAGGCGCCGGTACCATGAGCGATCGACACGAGTGGGAGCGGGACGCCGTCGTCTGGCTCGCCGGGCGGGCCATCGAGGCGGGACCGAACGCGGTAGCGGGACCGCGACTGGCCGGCGCGACGGCGCGGTTCGCCGCCTGGCGCGCCGAGGCGGAGCGGGAAGCGGAGGCCGCGCGCTTCGCGCTGCGGGTGCGCCGCGCGGTGGCGGCGGTGGGCCGGGGCGTCCGGCGGATCGACCGGATGCCTGAGCTGGTGCGGCCGCAGACGCCCGGCCCGATCGCCACCATGTTCGGCGCGGCGCGGGCGCGGGGCGCGGCCCCGCTGGTGGAGCTCGGCGTGGCTGCCGGCACCGGGCGCGAGCTGTTCGACGAGCCCTGCGACACTTGGGTGGCCGTGCCCGACGGGCTCCCGGGCGCGCGGTATGTCGCCCTCCGCGTGGTGGGCGACAGCATGACGCCGCTGCTCCACTCCGATGACGTGGTTCTGGTCGACCTCGACGGCCCGGTCTCCCCGGGCGCCATCGTCGTGGCCCGCCTCCCGGACCACGGCTCGGTGGTCAAGCGGGTCGTCCGGGCGAGCGCGGACGCCTCGCGGCTGGTCTCGCTCAATCCCGCTTACCCCCCGCTCGACCTTCCCGAGGGCCTCGGCGGGTTGCTCGGGTCGGTGGTGCTGCGCTGGTGCGGCCACACCGGCGGGGGCGATGGGCCGGCGAAACCGAGACTTGCCCCCCGTCCGTAGTCAGGGCATCATCCCGCGCCCGGGCACAGCGCCCGGGCGCTTCCCTGATTCGGAGCCGACATGGCACGTTTCGCCGCTTCCCGCCGGTTGCTCGCGGGCTACGCCCTCACCCTCGTCTCGGCCTGCTCGGGCAGCCGACCCACAGCGGCGGCGCCCGCGCCGGCGGCGAGCCGGAGCAGCGACGGCCTCCCGGCGGCCCGGGCCATGGCCGTTCCGGTGCTCGAGGGCTTCGAGACCGCCGTCGGTCGCGGCACCCGCACCCGGACGGGCGTGCCGGGCCCGCGCTACTGGCAGCAGTGGGCGGACTACAAGCTGTCGGCCGAGCTCAATCCCGTATCGAAGCGCATGACCGGAACGGGGACCATCCGCTACAGCAACCGCTCGCCCGACACCCTCCGTACCGTCTACATCCAGTTGCTGCAGAACATCTTCGCACCCGGTGCCCGGCACAACACGAGCGTCCCCTGGTCGGTCGAGGGGATCGAGTTGGGCCGGGTGGCGGCACAGGGGACGACCCTCGCCGCGGCCGGCGGCGAAGGGCCGGGGTATGAGGTGAACGGGACCATCATGCGGCTCCGGCTGCCGAAGCCCCTGGCGCCGGGGGGCACCGCCGAGCTGGCGTTCGACTGGAAGCTCCGGGTCCCGCCCGACGGAGCTCCGCGCGGCGGCCAGGACGGCGAGGTGTACTACATGAACTACTGGTATCCGCAGATGGCGGTGTACGACGACGTCAACGGCTGGCAGATCGACCAGTACCTCGGCAACGCCGAGTTCTACATGGGTTACGGCAATTACGACGTGAGCCTCACGCTGCCGGCCGGCTGGCTGGTCACGGCCACGGGGACGCTGCAGAACCCCGACGAGGTCCTCACGGCCCAGACCCGCGCCCGGCTCGACTCGGCGCGGTCGGCCGCGGGCGTGGTGCATGTCGTCACCGACCTGGACCGGGAGCCGGGACGCTCCACCACCGCCGGCAAGGACGGGAGGCTGACCTGGCACTTCCGCGCCGAGAACGTCCGCGACGTGAGTTGGGCGGCCTCGTCGCGCTACCTGTGGGACGCCACCAATGCGGCCGTGGGCGACGCGAACGACGACGGCCGCCCCGACACCACCCTGATCCAGGCGTTCTGGCGCCCGGAGCAGAAGGTGAACCACTGGGACGAGAGCGCGCGCTACAGCCGGCACTCGATCGAGTTCTTTTCGAAGTTCCTCTGGCCGTATCCGTACCCCCACATGACGGCGGTCGACGGGCCGGTGTCGTGCGGCGGCATGGAGTATCCCATGATGACCTGCATCGGCGGCCAGTGGGATACCCTCGGGATGTACGAGGTGACGACGCACGAGATCGGGCACATGTGGTTCCCGATGATGGTGGGCTCCGACGAGAAGCGCTTCGCGTGGATGGACGAGGGCTTCACCCAGTTCGACCAGTCCCAGTCGATGGCCGACTTCTTCAAGGGCTTCGACGATGAGGCGCGGAACCGGAAGTACTACCTCGACGAGGCCACGTCGGCGGGCGGCGAGGTCGAGCTGATGCATCACGGCGACCGCTTCCCGAGCTACAACGAGTACGGCGTCGCCGCCTACTACAAGCCGGCCACGATCCTGGTGGCCCTGCGGGGAGTCCTCGGCCGCGACGTCTTCCACAAGGCCTTCGTCGAGTACGGCCGCCGGTGGCGCTACAAGCACCCGACCCCCTACGACTTCTTCGACACCATGGAAGACGTGTCCGGCCGGGACCTGTCGTGGTTCTGGCGGGCCTGGTTCTTCGAGACCTGGCGCCTCGACCAGGCCATCGACACCGTCGCGACGGTGGGCGACTCGCTGGAGATCGGGATCGAGAATCGGGGCAAGGCGCCGATGCCGGTGCCCCTGGTGGTCACCCGGGCCGACGGGCGGGCGGACAGCGTGACCGTGCCGGTCGACGTCTGGCTGGGCGGCGCCAAGCGCACCACCGTCCGGGTGGCCCGGGAGCCGGCCGTGAAGAGCATCGAAATCGATCCCGGGCGGGAGTTTCCGGACGTGGACCGGGATAACCAGCGGTGGCCTAGGTAACGAGGCTCGGCGCCCGTCATCTCGAGCGCTGCGAGGGACCTGGCTCGCTTATCCGGAATGACGCCACTCTCCGGGATAGGGCGGCCTAGGTCCCTCGTCGTTCTCGGGATGGCGGGGCCGGTCGCCCTCTCCCCCCTCCCCACCGGACGTTACCTTTCCTGCCATGTCCCGGCTCCTGATCGTCGCCAACCGCCTTCCGATTACCGTCCAGACCACCGAGACGGGAATCGAGGTGCAGCGGAGCCCCGGCGGACTGGCCACCGGGCTCATGCGGCCGCACGAGCAGTCGGACGGGCTCTGGATCGGCTGGTCCGGGGCCCCCGGCGACCTCGACGCCGAGCGCCAGGCCAAGCTGGACGAGGCCCTGGCCGCCATGCGCCTGGTGGCCGTGCCCCTCACGGCCGACCAGATCACCCGGTTCTACGAGGGCTTCTCGAACGGGGTGCTCTGGCCCCTCTTCCACTACCTGCTCGACCAGGTTCCACTCCAGGTCAGTGACTGGGAGGGCGATGTAGCGGCGAACGAGGCGTTCGCCGACGTCGTCGCCGCGCACTACCGGCCGGGCGACATGATCTGGGTGCACGACTACCAGCTCCTGCTG
>DASSYY010000331.1:0-9616 GCA_035703025.1 Gemmatimonadales bacterium
GAGCTTACTTCATGGTCGGGTTCTTCAGCCCGAAGACGGTCATGACGCCGCCCTGGGTGGAGAAGCTGCCCGCATCACCGAAGGCGCCGAGCGCGCCGAGACCGGCGGTCGGATCCTCCGCCCCGATACCGGCGGCGACGCCGATGCCGGCCCAGCCGCCGATGCCCGAGTAAACCGCGATGTTCTGCTGCCCGTCGGGCGCCATGTACGTCATCGGGTTGCCGATGATGCCCGACGGGGTCTTGTACTGCCAGAGGACCTTGCCGGTCTTCTGGTCGACGGCCTTGAGCCAGCCCTCCATGGTGCCGTAGAAGACCACGCCGCCGGCCGTGGCGAGCGCGCCGCCGTAGGCCGCCAGGTTCTCCTTGATCTCCCACAGGACCTTGCCCTTCATCGGATCCCAGGCGATGAACCGGCCACGATGACCGCCGGGGCCCGGGAACATCCGGACGATCGCGCCGACGTACGGCTGACCGGCCGAGTACTTCACCTCGACGCCTTCATAGTCCATGCAGATGTGGTTCGCCGGGACGTAGAACATCCCGGTCTGCGGCGAGTATGCCACCGGCTGCTGATCCTTGAAGCCGATGGCGGCCGGGCAGATGCCCTCGCCGTTCTTCTTCGAGGAGGTGCCGAACTTCGGATCCTTGACGGGCACGCCGGTCTCGACGACGCCTTCGACCGGGGTGCCGGTGCCGCCGTTCTTGGCCCAGTTGATCGGGCCGAAGGCGTTGGCCACGAGCACCTTGCCGTTGGTCCGGTCGAGGGTGTAGCCGATGCCGTTCCGGTCGAAGTGGGCGAGGAGCTTCTTGCCCCCCTGATCGAACAGCACCATTTCATTGATGCCGTCGTAGTCCCACTCGTCGTGCGGGGTCATCTGGTAGACCCACTTCGCATGCCCGGTATCGGGGTTGCGGGCCCAGATGCTCATCGACCACTTGTTGTCGCCCGGCCGCTGGTCGGGGTTCCAGGTGCCCGGGTTGCCCGAGCCGTAGTAGAAGAGGTCGAGCTCGGGGTCGTAGGAGTACCAGCCCCAGGTGGTGCCGCCGCCCCGCTTCCACTCATCGCCCTGCCAGGTCGAGACGCCGAGGTCCTTGCCCTTGTGCGACGGATAGTTCGCGTTCGCGTCGCCGTCGATCAGGGTCTCGTCGTCCGGGCCCGTGCTGTAGGCCGTCCACACATGCTCGCCGGTGTTGGCGTCGAAGGCCGAGACCCGGCCGCGCACGCCGAACTCGCCACCGGAGATGCCCGCGATCACGACTTCCTTGCCCGACTTGGTCTTGATGTAGATCGGGGCGTTGGTCATCGTGGCGCCCTGCTTGTAGCCGTTGGCCTCGGGCCCGGCGTTCGACTTGTCCGGGTGCTTGGCCTTCCACAGCTCCTTGCCGGTCTTGGCGTCGAGGGCGATCAGCTCACCCTGCAGCGCCTGGATGTAGACCTTCCCGCTCGGGCTGTAGGCCGTGCCCCGGTTCACCAGGTCGCAGCACGCGATTGGAATCGCGTCGGGCGACTGGTTCGGCACGTACTTCCAGATCATCGGCGCGCCGGGCTTGGCGAGATCGAGCGCGTACACGATGTTCGGGAAGGACGTGTTGACGTACATCACGTTGCCGACCACGAGCGGGTTGCCCTCGTGCCCACGCAGCGTGCCGGTCGAGAACGACCAGATCGGCCGCAGCTCGCCGACGTTGGCCGTCGTGATCTGCTTGAGCGGGCTGAAGCGCTGCAAGCCGAGGTCCCGGCCGGTCGCGTACCATTCGCCCTCGGGCGCGTTCAGGGTCCAAGCCCCCGACCGTGCCTGGGCCGTGGCGGACACGGCGATGGCTACGCTCAGCCCCGCCGCAATTCCACCAGACACCACCTTCTGGGTAAAGCGGTTCATAACTGACCTCAGGATGAAGGGTGGTTCTACTGCTCTACTGCATTTCGGTGCCACGTGCTGCGTGACGCATGATGCGAGTGCCGGAGCGGCGAGGCGGCGACTGGGCTCGAGTGCCGCGGATCAGAGACCGGAGGGCGGGCCGCGTTCGGCCCTCGAGCGGTCCCCGCGCACGCTGCGGGAGAGGGTTCGCCCTGATGTACGCCTCGAAACGCCACCGCGGATTCCTGCGGGGCGCGCCACGGCGTCAGGGCACCGGGCCGTGCCGAAGCACGAGGCAAATTGGGATGAGGAGCTGAGACGAGACTGCGGGAACAGCGAGGGCAGGGATGGCGAGCTGGCCTGGTGCGGATAGTTCGGAACCCGCCACCAGCATGCCGACGCCGTCCGCCACGCGCCGCGGGACATGCGCGCGCCGGCGATGACCGGAATGCACGTCGACATCGTGCCAATGGTGGAAGCGAACGGGAACAAGCCCATCTCACCCCTCAGCGTCGCCGCTGAACCGCATTGTGTGTCTGTTAAGGAACTGCAGTTGGGGAGGCGGTCATTGCGCTAGTACCGCCTGAAGATTCGTTCTGTTCCGCGTACGGCCAAGTGCTCGCCTGCGGGAGGCTTAGAGGGGCCAGTATACATCGTGCAAAATGAACTGTCAATCACGAATTCCGACCCGTTCGGTCCGCCAGACCCTGGCGCCCGAGCCGGCAAATCCCCCCTCGAAAACCTGCCCACCGTCCCCCACCAGATCCATGGCGCGAGCCGCCAGCGCCCGCCCTTCGGCCTTGTTTCCCGCCAGGCCGTACACGGCCGGCCCCCAGGAGCTCTGCCCCACTCCCGCGGCGCCCCACTCCGCCATGCGGCCGACGAGCGTCGCCGAGGGCCCGGGCGCGAAGACTCCGCCCTGCTGGGACGCGAACCAGGCGCCGGTCACCCGCTGGATCTCGGTCAGGGCGGCGCCGAAGCTGCCGAGGTCGGCCTCGACCAGGGCCGGCAACAGCTGCATCAGCACGAGATGGGCGACCCGCTCCACCTCGCGCTCGGCGGGCGGCGGCAGCCGCTCGAACGCGGCTGCCTCGGCCTCGCCGCTCAGACCGGGGGCACCGGCCGGGACCGCGACCACGCAGCGCCAGTCGCCGGGCACGGCATAGCGCGCCAGCAACGGCGCAATTTCCTCCGCTCCCGGCCTGCGTCCTCCCTCCACGATGAAGCCGCCCAGCGCGAATGTCCAGGTGCCGATGGCCGACCGCCGGCCCCGGCCGACGGCGCGGGCCAGCGCCGGAGCCTCGGTGGGGAGTCCGTGCAGCTCGGCCAGGCCCCGCGCGACCGCCAGGCCGAGCTGGGTGCCGGAGCCCAATCCGCTGTGCGCCGGGATGCTCCGATGGACGGTCAGGCGGGCCCCGGCCTGGCGGCCGTGGAAGGTGAGGAATCGCTCCGCGTAGGCCAGCGCCCGCTCGCCGTCCGGACCACGGGCACTGAGCCGGGTGTCGGGTTCCAGCTCCAGCAGCAGGGAGGGAGCGGGCACCGCCGCCCCCAGCCCGCCGAACCGCCGGCCCAGCGCGCCGCGCAGATCCAGGACGCCGAAGTGGAGCCGCGCGGCGGCTTCGACGAAGACGCTATCGCGACCGGACATACTCCGTCAGCATCGCCATCGCCTCCTGCTCCCGCGGGCCGGCCGTCTTGTCGACGATCACCTGCAGCCGGGCGTACTCGGCCCGGATCTCCTCGGCCGGGATGAGGTGGGTCCGGGTCGCCAGGATGGCGGCCTCCAGCACCGCGTGGCGCGCCCGGATGAACCCGATGAACTCGCGGTGGAACCCCCGATGGACGACCCGCGCCTCGATCCGCGAGCGCGGCGGCGTGTCGTCGATGGTCTCGACTTCGATCTCGCGCCAGGAGCATGCGGCCTCCAGCACCGCCCCCCGGACCTGGGTCGCCCGCGAAGAGGGAAACTGCGGGCTGCCGATTGCTCCCTGCACGAACAACATGACGTCGTCGGTCAGGTTCACCACGGCCACGCGGCTCTCCCGCACGTTGCGGAACGTGGTCGTCTCGAGGAACGGCTTGAGCACGATGCGCTCCTCGCCCCACTCGACGCCCATCGGCGCGAAGTTGATCGCGCCGTCCGGGGCCATCGACGTCACGATGGATTCGACGATCACCGCACCAGGTCCACCGGTGGCGGGTTCGACGCCAGCGTGCTCGGCTCGACCACGGCGGGGACCAGTGCTCCGTCGGCGGCGAGCGGGACCGCCCGAGGCACCGTGGGCACGCCGTGCAGGAAGTGATCGACCAGCCGGTAGCCGTGCTCGGTGAGCACCGACTCCGGGTGGAACTGCAGCCCGTACACCGGGTGCCGGCGGTGCTGGACGGCCATGATCTCACCGTCTTCCGAGCTGGCCGTCACCTCCAGCTCCTCGGGCATCGAGGCCGGCGCAATGACCAGCGAGTGGTAGCGTGTGGCGCGGAATGGGGAGGGGAGGCCGCGGAAGAGGCCTTGGCCGCGGTGGTGGATCAGGGAGGTCTTGCCGTGCATGGGCTGCCCCGCCCGCACGATCTCGCCGCCATAGGCGGCCCCGATGGCCTGGTGCCCCAGACATACGCCCAGGATCGGGACCGTGGCGCCGAGGCGGCGGACCAGCTCGGTGGAGATTCCGGCCTCGGACGGCGAACACGGCCCGGGCGAGATGATCACATGGGACGGCGCCATTGCGACGACGTCGTCCACCGTCAGCGCGTCGTTCCGGTAGACCGCCGGGGTCTCGCCCAGCTCCCGGACGTAGCGCGCCAGGTTGTAGACGAACGAATCGTAGTTGTCGAGCAGGAGGATCATGGTCGCGCCAGTGCCCCGATCAGCGCCCGTGCCTTGTCCAGGGTTTCCCGGTATTCGAGCTCCGGGTCGGAGTCCGCGACGATGCCCCCGCCCACCTGGAAGTATACCCGTCCCCGCAGCGCCAGATAGGTGCGGATGACGATGCTCGTGTCCATGGCTCCGGTGACGGAGAGGTACCCGATCGAGCCGCAATAGACCCCGCGGCGCGACGGCTCCAGCTCGGCGATGATCTCCATCGCCCGCACCTTGGGAGCGCCGGTGATCGAGCCGCCCGGGAACGCGGCGCGCAGGAGATCGATCGCGTCGGCCGCGGGGTCGAGCTCGCCGACCACCGTGGAGACCAGGTGATGCACCGTCGGGTGGTGCTCGAGCGCGAACAGCTCCGGCACCCGAACCGTGCCGGGCCGGCAGACCCGCGACAGGTCGTTCCGCAGCAGGTCGACGATCATCACGTTCTCCGCCCGGTCCTTGTCGCTCTCCGACAGGGCCCGGCCGAGCGCGGCGTCGTGCATCGGGCCGAGCCCGCGGGGGCGGGTGCCCTTGATGGGCCGGGTCTCGACGTGGCGGCCGTTCTCGTCGAGGCGGAGGAACCGCTCCGGGGAGGCGCTCAGAACCACCAAATCGTCGAAATCGAGGAAGGCCGCGAACGCCGCGGGGTTGCGGCGGCGCAGCCGGCCGTAGAGCTCGAACGGCGGCTCGGCCAGCGGCGCCTGCAGCCGCTGGGACAGGTTGGCCTGGAAGATGTCGCCGGCGACGATGTACTCGCGCACCCGCGCCACCGCGTCGAGATAGCCGCGATGGGTGAAGGTGGAGCGGAGACCGATGGCCTCGGCGCCGTCGACACCGAGGACGGGATACGATGGCGCCTCGGGCGGGTCTCCGGACCCGTCGGCTTCGGCAACGGGTCGCTGGCGGGGTCGGAGCGCGGGCCTCGCCGCTCGCGCCGGGCCGCGGAGCCGCTCCTGCACCATCGCCAGCCGCTCCCGCGCGCGGACGGTCTGGGCCGCACCGGTGGCCGGGAGGCCCGTCGAGACGATCCACGCGGTCTCGAGCCGGTGATCCCAGGCGATGACCCAGTCGTACAGGCCCAACATGACGTCCGGGATGGCAAGGTCGTCGTACCGCGGCGCCGGCAGCCGCTCCAGCACGGCCCCGTAGTCGTAGCCGACGTATCCGGCCACGCCGCCCTGGAACGGGGGCAGGCCGGACACCGGCGCCGCCGAGAACGGGGCGAGCCGCTCGCGCACTGCGACCAGGGGATCGGTGTCGATCCGAGTCCACTCTCGATCCGGGCCACCGAGCTCGGTCACCCGCCCCTTGCTCCGGATCACGAGCACGGGGTCGGCGCTGAGGAACGAGTACCGGCCGAGCTGGTGGCTCTCGCCCGTCAGCGCGGGGCCAGTGGCGCTGTCGAGGAACAGGAGGTACGGCAGGTCGAGAAAGCGGGCCACCAGCTCCATCGGGTCGCCCGCGGTGCCCAGATTGTCGACCAGCGGGGGGACGCCTGGAGGCATCAGCCCCGGCTCCGGCGCACCGGGGAATCGGGGCGCCGGCGGCGCTGCGTCAGCTTGACGTGCTCGGAGCGCACGTCGTCCGGCGGCGTGAGGTAGCCCCAGGCGAGGGCGCCTTCCTGGCGGTAGGTCTTGCCGAGCGTGATGGCGAGCCGGGCCTTGGCGAGCTCGCGGCCGAGGTAGAAGGCGTGGGTCGCCTCCTCGACGCCGAGCTGGGCGAAGATCTCCTGGATGTCGGTGCCCCGCACGAACAACTGGTCGTTGAACACGGTGATCGTGGTCCGATCGGCGAAGATCCGGAAGTTGGAGTCGGTGACGGCGGCGTGCAGGCGCCGGAGCTCCGCCTCGTCGTACTCGAGCACGACGGGGTCCTTCACCGTCAGCAGTCGGTCGTCGACGTTCTTGGGGAGCGTCCGGTGGCGCACCGCGTGGTACATCAGGCGGCGGGCGATGTCGATCTCCCGCACGGCCCCGCGGGCCCACGGAATGACCTCGGTGGTGAGCACGGCCCGGACGCCGGTCTCCTGCGCGATCGCCAGCAGGAGCGCGTGAACCCCGGTCGTGTCGGCGCTGGTCAGCTCGGTGATGTTGCCGACGCCCATCATCTGTCCCGCGTCGGGATATCGCCGGTGCACCTCGGCGTACCGCTCGAGCGAGGCGGTGAAGCCGAAGCCGATCGGCTCGATGACCGGATCGATCAGGTAGCCCACGTCCCAGCGCTCGAGGGCTTCGAGCGTGGTGGCCAGGGTGTCGATCCCCTCGCCGAAATCGGGAATCGCCACCACACGTGCCCCACTGCCCGCGAGCTCACGCGCCACGTCCCGGTTCGACCCGTTGACGCTCAGCACCAGCTCGGCGCCGGCCTCGACCGCCGTGCGGATCTCGGACGGCTCGAAACTGTCCACGCTGACCCGCATGCCCGCCGCCCGCAGTTCGCGCACGACGTCGCCCAGCGCGGGGAAGGGCGCACCCGGCGTGCAGCCGATGTCAATGACGTCGGCGCCGCTCGCCTGGAAGTACTCGGCGGCGGCGCGGATCTGCTCGCGGGTGAGCTTGGCCGCGTTGTTGATCTCGGCGAGGATCTCGATGTCGTACGGCCCGTAGTCGACCGCCGCCGCGGCCTGGCCGAAGTAGCGGGGGATCTCGCGGAGGTCCTTGGGGCCCTTCTCCACGCGCACCCCGTATCGCTCGCTCAGGATGCCGGTGTCGCCCTCGACCAGCCCCGGAAGCAGCACCAGGTCGGTGCCGGCGGGCACCTCGAGGAACCGGGCGATCCATGGGGTGGTCATCAGCGCGGCGACCGTGATCTTGAGAACCGCCACGTCCGCCGCGAAGGACGGGCGCATCTCCTCGAGGACGCGTCGAAGCGCCGGCTCGGCGAGCCGTCCGGTGACGAAGAGCACGCGGCCCGGAGCTGCGGCTGCGCTCTCCGTCCCCATGGTCCGCCCCTCCGCCCGACCGCCCGACCGCCCTATCTCGGGTCCCCCGGGCGCACCCACTTGTTCGGCGTGCCCTCGAGCGCGCCGCCCGTCGGCCGCCAGAGCGCGACCTCCTCGATCTTCCGGGCCAGCTCGAAGTCCTTGTCGCTGATCCCGCCGGCGGCATGGTTCTGGAGCTTCACCGTGAGCCGGCCCCAGGTGACCGTCAGGTCGGGATGATGGTATGCGGCCTCGGCCAGATAGCCGACCGCGTTGACCAGCATGAGCGTGGTGGGCCAGCCGTCGGTCTTGAAGACCCGGCGGATCCACCCGTCTTCGTAGTACCAGCCGGGCAGGGCCTTCAGCCGCTCGGCGATCTCGGTCTCGTCATACGTCTTTTCTTTCGTGGCCGGCATCGTGCGCTCCTCCAGTGTCTGATCGGTGCTTACATCACCACTCCGCCATTGACCCTGATCGTCTGCCCGGTGAGAAATCGGGACTCGTCCGAGGCGAGGAAGATCGCCGCGCCGACCAGGTCCTCGGGGGCGCCCCATCGGCCGAGCGGCGTCCGCGCCTCGACGTCCCGGCGCCAGCGCTCGTCGGCCTGTTCGCCGAAGGCGGTCTCGATGAAGCCCGGCGCGAGAATGTTGACCCGGACCCGGGGCGCCACCTGGCGGGCGAGCGACTTGCTGAAGCTCATGATGCCGCCCTTCGCCGCCGCGTAGAGAACGGGGTTCTCCCCGGCCATGCCCAGGTCCACGTGATCCCAGGACATGTTGACGATGGCGCCCCCCCGCTCCCGCATCAGCTCGGCCGCGGCCCACGAGGCGAGGATAGTCCCGCGCAGATCCACCGAGAGCACGAGGTCGAGCTTCTGCCGCGGCGAGAGGCGGCCGCCGGGACCGGTCAGGATGTCGGCGCCGGCATTGTTGATCCAGGCGTCGGCGCCGCCGAACCGTTGCCCGACGGCCGCGGCGAACGCCTCGATGTCCTCGTCGCGGCTGATGTCGAGGCGGGAGACCTCCGCTCGGCGCCCGGTCGCCCGGATGGCCTCGGCCGTCTCCTCGGCGCCGGCTTCGTTTCCCCGATACGTGATCGCCAGGTCGGCGCCCTCGCGGGCGCACCCGATCGCGATCGCCCGCCCGATCCCGCTCGAGGCCCCGGTCACCACCGCGACCCTGCCGTCCAGCCTCACGACGCCTCCCCTCCGTGGCGCTCGGGCGCTAACTTCTCAAATCCCAACATATCAGGGCCTTAGCATCTCACAAGGGAGCGCGGATGCGGCTGTTGGTGAGCGTGCGGTCGGCGGCAGAGGTCGCGGACGCGCTCGCGGGCGGGGCGGACATCGTGGACGCGAAGGAGCCCACCCGGGGGTCACTCGGCCCTGTGGGCGTCCCGGAGCTGCGGGCAATCTCCGGCTGCCTGCCCTCCGGCCTCCCGTTCAGCATCGCCCTCGGGGAGCTCGAGAGCGAAGCCGCGCTCGAGGCCGCCATGGCGCTGCTGGCCGAGGTGCCCATGAGGTCGGGCCATCTCTATATAAAGATAGGCTTGGCAGCGGCGGGCGAAGCGGCCGACGCATTGCTCGGTGAGGCGGTCGCCCGGGCGGCCCGCTCGGCGCTCCGGCCGTCAGTCGTCGCCGTGGCCTATGCCGATCACGTGGCGGCCCGCGCTCCGGCGCCGCGCATCCTGGCGCGCATGGCCGCGGCGGCCGGAGCCGACGGCGTGCTGCTCGACACCTGGGTAAAGGACGGGCGCGACCTCTTTCAGCACCTGCCCGCGCCTGCGGTCCGCGCGTGGGTGGACGAGGCCAAGGCGGCCGGGCTGCTCGTTGCGCTCGCGGGATCGCTGTCGGCGGCGGGCGTTCGAGCCGCTGCCGGTATGGCGGCGGACGTCGTGGGGGTGCGCGGGGCCGCCTGCGTGGGAGGCCGGGAGGGCATCGTGGCCGAGACGTTGGTCGCGAGCCTCAAGGCCAGTCTGG
>DASSYY010000344.1:0-6146 GCA_035703025.1 Gemmatimonadales bacterium
GGCGCTGGCGGGCCGCGGGCGGCGGCGGTTCGAGGCGGTGTTCGAGCCCGCGGACCTCGTGAAGTTCGCCCACTGGCGACCCGGGGCGGACGAGGCGGAGGAGTTCCTGGCGGCCGCACGGGAGCTGCTGGCGGGGTGGCGCGAGATGGGGATGGCCGTGCGCGAACCGGTGGAGGGGTCGTGAAGCTGAGGAGGGGTGCGCTCGGAATGAGCCGCGCAATAGTGCTCCTGGCGCTCGGCCTTCCGACGCCAGCGCCGCTCTGCGCCGCTGCTCAGACCCTGGAGGTCCGCCCCGACACCGGCCGCGCGACTGTCGGCGACCCGATTTCGCTGCGGGTCATCCTCCGGCAGTACGAGGGCGATGCCCTGCTCGAGCAGGTGCCCCATCCCCAGGCCGCGTTGGCCGACGGCGTCCGGCTCCTCGGCGTGGACTCGATGCGGCGGGTGGGTGACCGGCTGCTCGAGGCGCGAGCCCGGATCGCGTTCTACCGGCCGGGCCCTCAGACGATTCCCGGGTTCGCCATCGACTTCCGCCGCGGCGCGGTCATCCTGCACGGTACGATGCGGAGCGAGCCGGTCCCCATCGAGATCGCGGCCGTGCTGACCGATGGTGGCGGCTCGACGCTGCGCGACATCCGCGAGCTGGTCGAGGTGCCCGGCCCCGATCCGCGGCTGGTCGCGGCGGCCGCCGCGGCGGTCGCGGTGACCGCCTGGGGCCTTCGTCGCCGCCGCGGGCGCCGGGCGCTGGTGCCGGTGCCGGCCCTCGCGACGGTGGACGTCGGGCCCGCTCCCGCTCCCGATGCGTTCGCCGTCGCGCTCGACCGACTGGCCGAGATCGAAGGCGCTGGCTGGCTGGAGACCGGCGACGTGACCCGGCACTACGAGGCGGTGGCCGACGCGCTCCGGGACTATCTCGAGGCGGCCGCCGACATCCCGGCGCGCGAGCGCACCACGACCGAGCTCCGCTGGTCGCTTCCGGCGCATCTGCTCGATGGGCGGCTCGGCCGGCGCTTCGAGTCCCAGTTCGACGAAGCGGACCTGGTGAAGTTCGCGCGGCGCCGGCCGGCGGCGCGGGAGGCACGCGCGTTCCTGGTGGACGCGCGCGAGCTGCTCGATGGCTGGCGCCACGCGCTGGCGGCGACGGGTCCGGCCGCGCTCGAGGCGAGCGATGCGGTTCGCTGATCCGGCTTACCTGCTGCTCCTGCTCGTCCCGGCGTCACTCGCCTGGACCCGATGGCGCCTGCGGCGGCGCGCGCCCGAGGAGCGGATCGGCTTTCCGGGACTCGCATTCCTCGCCGGTGCGCCGGTCTCGCGCCGAAGCCGCTGGCCCTGGCTGCCGGAGGCGCTCCGGCTCGGCGGGCTGGCGCTCCTCATCGTTGCGCTCGCCCGGCCCCAGGTGCCGCACGAGGTCCGGCAGATCCGGAGCAAGGCGCGGAACATCATGATCGCGCTCGACATCTCCAGCAGCATGAAGGCGGGCGACTTCAAGCCCGGCAACCGGCTCATGGTCGCGCGCAAGGTGCTCGCCGACTTCACCCACGAGCGCGAGGGCGATCTCCTGGGCCTCGTCATCTTCGCCGGGCGCGCCTTCCTCCAGGCTCCCCTCACGCCCGACACCGAGCTGCTGCAGCGGATGCTCGGCCGGATCGACATCGGGATGCTGCCCGACGGGACGGCGATCGGGACCGCGCTCACGATGTGCCTCACGCAGCTCAAGGACCTCCCGGCGAAGGCCAGCGTGGTCGTGCTCATTACGGACGGCGCCAACAACACGGGGAAGCCCTCGCCGCTGGTGGCGGCCGAGGCCGCCCGCGCGATCGGCGTGCGCATCCACACCATCGGCGTGAGCGCAGCCGATACGACGGCGCCCGATAAGCAGTTCATCTGGCGCTGGGGCGGCCGCGCGCCCGACCGCCTGACCTCCGGCGACGAGGCCACGCTCCGCCGCATCAGCGAGCGGAGCGGCGGCAGGTATTTCCGGGCGACCGACCCCGAGGCCCTGGCTCACATCCTCGAGGCCATCGATCCGATCGAGCGGCAGGAGGTCAAGATCAGCGAGACGCGGGACTACCGCGAGCTGTACGTGTACGCGCTGGTGCCGGGCCTGATCCTGCTGGCGGCGGGCGTGCTGCTCGGGGCCACGCGACTCAGGAGCCTCCCATGAGCTTCGCCTGGCCGCTGGTGCTGCTTCTCGCGCTGGTGCTCGTGCCGTTCGGCGCGCGCGCGGTCCTGCGGGGTCTCCGGCGGCGGGAGGAGGAGCTCCGGGCCTTCGGAGAGCCGGAGGTCATGGCGCGAGGATCCGTCCTCGGCGACGCGGCCCTCGCCCGCCGGCGCGCGTGGCTCCAGCTCGCGGCCGTCGGCTTCGGGCTCGTGGCACTCGCGCGCCCGCAGCTCGGAGAGCGGCAGGCGGAGCTGGCGCGCACCGGTCGCGACCTGCTGCTGGTGCTCGACCTCTCGCGCTCGATGACCGTGACCGACGTCGCACCCAACCGGCTCGCAGCCGCCAAGGCGGTGGCGTGGGAAACGGTGTCCGCGTCGCCGGGGGACCGCGTAGGGCTGATCGTGTTCGGCGGCAGCGCATTCCTGCAGCTGCCGCTCACCTCCGATCACGCGGCGCTCAAGCTCTTCCTCGACGCGGCGAGTCCCGACGATCTGGGCGATCCGGCCACCGACATCGGCACCGCGCTCGCCACCGCGGGCAAGGTGTTCGAGCACGAGGGCGACCGCGGCCACCGCGCCGTGCTGCTCGTGAGCGACGGCGAGAGCGGCGAGGGCGATCTCGAAGCCGCGACGAAGAGCCTCCGGGCCGACGGGATTCCGGTCTTCGCGCTCGGCGTCGGGACCACTGGTGGCGGTCCGGTGCCGGCCGATAGCTCGGAGGCGCCCGAGAAGTTCCATCGCGACCACATCGGCCGGATCGCCATGTCGCGGCTGGACGAGAACGACCTCCGCACCGCCGCCAAGCTCACCGGTGGCGCCTACGCGCGGGCGGATCGGGCGGAGGACCGGCAACAACTGCGAACGGCGCTCACGAAAGTCCGCTCGCGCATGCTGTCGGCGCGGAAGTCGGCCGAGCGCGCCGACCGGTTCCAGTGGCCCCTCGCGCTGGCCGTCGCCGCGCTGCTCGGCGACCTCGCGCTGGCGTGGCTGGCTGCCCGGCGCCGGCGGGCGGGCGGGCCGGGGAGGGCGGGCGCAACGGGCTTCGCATCCGTGGGATCGGGCGCCGAGGAGGCGGGCGTTCGCGGGGCGGCAGCGCTGGCGTCGGCGGGCTCGCCTGCGGGGGCCGGTCACGTCGTCGCGTCACTGCTGATGGCGCTGCTGCTCGCGAACGCCGGATGCTCGCGCGGCTCGCTCGACGCGCGCAAGGGCGAGCGGCTCTATGCCTCGGGCGACTTCGCCGAGTCGGCCAAGGTGCTGGACCGGGCGCTCGCGGCCGACAGCACGCCGGTGCGGGCCTACAACGCCGGCAACGCGTACTACCGCATGCGCCGCTACGAGGACGCGGCGGTGCGCTACCGGCTGGCCGCCGCGGGGCCGGCGAAGGTCCGCCAGCCGAGCGTGTTCAACCTCGGCAACGCGCTCGTGCGGGCGGCCGAGGAGGCGCCCGAGCGGGGCCAGCTCCTGCTCGACGCGATCGCGGCTTACGAGGAAGCGCTCCGACTCGATCCGGCGGATCACGATGCCAAGTGGAATCTCGAGCTGGCGCTCCAGCGGCTCGAGGAGGACCGTATGGCCGGCGGCTCGTCAGGCCGGGGCCGTGCGGCGGACTACGGGCGGGGCAACATGAACGTCCCGGGCTACGAGGGCAATCCGGACGCGGCCTCGGGCGCGATGGCGGGCGGCGGGTATGGGGCGGGGGAAGGAGAGTCGGTGGACGAGCTCGACGCCGACCAGGCCCGGCAACTCCTGGAAGCGGTGCAGCGCGAGCAGCTCGCGAGCCACCAGGGGCGGCCGTCGCAGAAGGGGGCGACGGGGGATCGGGACTGGTAGAGCGGAGCAGCTTCACCCCTCGCTGTCCCTTGCGCGCCGCGCGCCCATTACATAGACTGACCTTCACAACCGAAGCTCGTGGTCATTTGCGGCCTATTGCAGCCACGTTAAACAAATGCTAAAAAGCCTCGCGTCCGAGTGTCTTTTTGGCACCGGGCGTTTGTCTTTTTGAGCCGGTGCCGGGGGATGGCTGGGGGCGGGGCAAGGAATCCCCGACATGACGACCGTGCTCGACCCGCCCTCGACGGCCCTGCTGTCCGGCAGCCCCGCCACCCGCCGGGCCCCGCGCCCGCTGTCGCTGGTGTGCAGGCTCTGCCTCACCTCCCATCCCGCCGGCGCATCCGCCACGTGCGAGGAATGTCTCGGCCCGCTCGAGCCATTCTACGACGTTCACCGCGCCCTCCCCGATGCGGCCACGATCGCGGCCCGCCCGCCGTCGCTCTGGCGCTACCGCGAATGGCTGCCGTTCGACGGCGCCCCCCTCGTCTCGCTCGATTCCGGCTTCACTCCGCTGCTCGACGCGCCTGCGCTGGCGCGCCGGCTCGGGGTGGCGCGCGTGTGGGTCAAGAACGACGCCGTCAGCCACCCGTCGCTCAGCTTCAAGGACCGCGTCGTCGCCACGGCGCTCAACGCCGCGCTCGGCCTGGGCCTCGACACTGTGGGCTGCGCCTCGACCGGGAACCTCGCCAACGCCGTCGCCGCGCAGGCGGCGCGTGCGGGACTGCCGGCGTGGATCTTCATCCCGCACGACCTCGAGCTGGGCAAGGTGGTAGGCACGGCGGTCTACAACCCGCACCTCGTGCGCGTGCGCGGGAACTACGACGACGTCAACCGCCTCTGCTCGCAGGTGGCCGACCGCTTCGGGTGGGGGCTCGTCAACATCAACCTGCGCGCCTACTACGGCGAAGGCTCGAAGACGATGGCCTTCGAGATCGCCGAGCAGCTGGGCTGGCGGCTGCCGACGGCGGTAGTGGCGCCGATGGCGGGTGGCTCGCTCCTGACCAAGCTGGACAAGGGATTTCGCGAGTTCGGAGAGGCCGGGCTGGTGTCGGACCCCGCCCCGCGGCTGTATGGCGCACAGGCGTCGGGCTGCGCGCCGATCGTCCGGCTGGTCGAAAGCGGGGGCGAGCACGTCGTGCCCGTCGTCCCGCACACCATCGCCCGCTCGATCGCGATCGGCAATCCGGCGGACGGGCGCTTCGCCGCGAAGGCGATTCGAGCCACGGGCGGGTGGGCGACGGGTGTCTCGGAGACGGCGCTGGTCGAGGGAATCCGGCTGCTGGCCGAGACGACCGGGGTGTTCACCGAGACCGCGGGTGGCGTGACGGTGGCCGCCGCGCTGGCGCTGGCCCAGGGCGGAAGGCTCCGGCCCGAGGATGAAGTCGTCCTCTGCATCACCGGCAATGGACTCAAGACCGTCGAAGCGCTCGAGGGCTCGCTGCCCGAGGCGCCGATCATCGCTCCCCGACTTCGAGAACTGGAGGCGCTGTATGGCCGTCACGTTTAGCCTGCCCACCGTGCTCGCCCGTCTGGCCGACGGCCGGGCGACCATCGAGGCCACCGGCCAGACGCTCGGCGACGTCGTCGCGGAGATCGCGGATCGCTACCCGCGCCTGGCGCCGCGGCTCCGGGATGACGCCGGAGGGCCATACCCCTTCGTGACGTACTACTTGAACGACGAGGACATCCGGTTCAGGAACGGGTTCGCGACGCCGGTGAGCCCGGGGGATGAGATCACCGTGGTGGCAGCGATCGCAGGCGGGTGAGGTTCCGGCGGGGCGGGGCGGGGCGGGGCGGGGTCGGGGTCGGGGTCCACGGCTTCGGCGGGGGCGGCGCTCGCGGCGGTCGCTGCAGTAACCGCTACGCTCGCCGGGCGGACATGGGGGGTGCTGTGGCGGTTACTGACGCTCCCTCTGCGAGCCCCACCCCCGCCTGCGCCCGCCGATCGCGAACCCGCTCCCGCCCATCTCCCCGCTCGCACGCGCACGTGCGAGCCCGCTCCGGAGCTCACCGACCCCAGTCCATCCCCTCCGAGGCCGTGCGCCGTTTCTGTACCGCGCCGCGGCGCTGCCGCGCGCCCCGCACCCGCCCGTCCGGCGGGTGCGGGCCCAGGGCCGGTGGGGGTCGCAGAGGGAGCGTCAGTGACCGCCACAGCA